>JANRME010000289.1:0-18160 GCA_033761835.1 Saprospiraceae bacterium | reverse complement strand
TCTATATCAAGGAATCCTTTACTTTCAAGGCTTAGTTGGGTATCGGTGAGAACGGTCATGGCTGCTTATTTTTATGAAAAAATCCTTATCTTTAAGACGTTTCAATGCCAAAAAAGTAACGTAAAAACAAGAAGAATTGTTGGCTTAGTTTGAAAATAAAACTAAGTTGAATCAATTTATTTCCTTTTTCAAAAATCATCCTATTCCCCTATCACCTTATCCCCCTTTCTCTTATTTTTGTGCGATTTTTGAAGAGGAGGGATGTCAGAGCAGAGATGTTAGACAACATGGAACTGAAACAACCTTTTCTGCCTTTACAAATTAAGCCTTTAAATCTTAAAAATAAAAAAATGTATCGTACGCACACCTGCGGGGAACTCCGCATGAGCCATGTTGGGCAAGAAGTGACTTTGAGTGGTTGGGTGCAAGCCAGCCGCGATTTTGGCGCACTCACGTTTGTGGATTTGCGTGATCGCTATGGCATTACGCAATTGGTTTTCAATCAAGAAGATAATGCGGATTTGAGTGCTCAAGCACGTGAATTGGGCCGCGAATTTGTTATCATGGCAAAAGGGATGGTGCGCGAACGCAGTAATAAAAACCCGAATCGTGCGACGGGTGATATTGAAATGGAAGTGAAGGAACTCCAGGTTTTAAATGCTTCAAAAGTGCCTCCTTTTACGATCGAAGATGAAACCGATGGTGGCGACGATCTGCGCATGAAATACCGTTATCTCGATTTGCGCCGGACGCCTGTGCAAAATAACTTATTGTTTCGCAGCCAGTTAGCTATTGAAACACGTAAATATCTTGCCGGGCAACATTTTGTGGAAGTCGAAACCCCGGTTCTGATCAAAAGCACACCTGAAGGTGCGCGCGATTTTGTGGTGCCAAGCCGCATGAACCCTGGCCAATTCTATGCTTTGCCGCAGTCGCCGCAGACCTTTAAGCAGATTTTGATGGTGGCAGGTATGGATCGCTATTTTCAAATTGTAAAATGCTTCCGCGATGAGGATTTGCGCGCCGACCGCCAGCCGGAATTCACACAAATAGACTGTGAAATGGCCTTCGTGACGCGCGAGGATATACTACAAACTTTTGAAGGCTTGACCAAATATCTGTTCAAAACGGTTTTGAATATTGAATTGCCGACTTTTCCAAGAATGAGTTATGACGAGGCGATGCAGCGTTATGGTTCGGATAAACCGGATTTGCGTTTCGGAATGGAATTCATTGAACTGAACGATCTTGCTCAGAATAAAGGCTTTAGCGTATTTGATAGTGCAGAATTGGTGGTGGGCATTTGTGCTGAGGGCACGGCGGAATATTCGCGTAAGCAAATTGACGAATTGACCGACTATGTGAAGCGCCCTCAAATCGGTGCAAAAGGTTTGGTGTATGTGAAATACGAAACCGACGGTAGCGTCAAATCTTCGGTGGATAAATTCTACTCGCCGGAGGATTTAAAATTCTGGCTCGAACGCGCAGGCGCGAAGCCTGGCGATATGTTGCTCATCCTTGCCGGGGAAGAAGAAAAAACGCGCAAACAACTCAATGAACTTCGTTTGGAGATGGGTCGCCGCCTGGGCTTGATGAAATCGGGCGATTTTAAACCCTTGTGGGTAGTGGATTTCCCGCTGTTGGAATGGGATGAAGACACGCAGCGCTTCTATGCTATGCACCACCCTTTTACCTCGCCGAAGCCCGATGATATTGTAAAAATGCAAAGCGATGATCGCTTGGTACTCAAAGGCTTACGCGCCGATGCGTATGATTTAGTATTGAATGGTGTTGAGATTGGCGGGGGGTCTATTCGTATCCACGATCGGGATTTGCAGATGAAAAACTTTAGTTTGTTGGGCTTCACGAAGGAGCAGGCAGAGTACCAGTTTGGTTTCTTGATGGGCGCTTTTGAATACGGTGCGCCGCCGCACGGGGGCATCGCATTTGGATTTGACCGCTTGTGTGCTGTGATGAATGGACAGTCCTCAATCCGTGATTTTATTGCGTTCCCGAAGAATAATCAAGGGCGAGACATGATGATCGATGCGCCATCGGAGATTGCTAAGGAGCAATTGGATGAATTGTTTTTGAGTTCAAATCCGCCGAAGAAGTAGCGCTTGAGGCGTAAGACAGTTTTTACTGCAATTTTGTCAATAATGCCTGCCAGCGGCTATCCTCTTTTAAGCTTTCAAGCGCAGTATCACTTTCAAATTGATGTTTGGAGTGATAGCCATGCAAAACGGCTTTATCGAGGTTGAAGAAGGCTTTGTCTTTATTCCCCGTAAGAGCATAGGCACAGGCGAGGCTGTAAAAGTCAGCGGCTTGTGGCTCCATGTCGAGCGCTATTTCCAGATAAGGAATGGCTACCTCCTGTCTGCCCTCCATAGCAAGCAGCCCTGCCAAGCGGCGGTAGGCGTAGCGATTCATTATACCGGCAGCTTTGGCTTGGGCGAGGTAGATTTCGGCTTCTGCTGCTTTATTTTGTAGCAATAAGACAAGGGCGAGATCTTGCAGCATCTTCGTTTTTTGGGGATAGGCTTGTAAGAGGCGTTTATAGGCAGCTTCGGCTTTGGCAAATTCTTTGGTTTCCCATTGCAGGATGTCGGCGTACTTGGTGAGGGCTTGTAGGTCATCGGGGTACTGCGCTACCCAGTTTTTGATATATTCGGTTGTGTTCCATTTACCATAGTCGGCTACTTTTATCCATTGTTTATTTTTCAGTTCCCACAATCCGAGATTGGTATTGCCCTGAAAATCGCTGAAACCATAAGCTACCATTACTTTTCGGTGCGCGTCGTAGCCCATCGCCAATGGAAAGACATCGGCAGTGGCTATTTTCTTCCAGGTATTGCCATCCCACGACCAGGTATCGGGTGTTTTATGATTCGTTGTGTCTCTAGGATTTTGATTGATCCATCCGCCGTGTAGGATGGTCGCTTTCCGTTCATCGTTATAGACCATTTGGTGATACAATTTTCTGCCAGGGGTTTCTTTGAGGTGGAGTTTTGTCCATTTGGTGCCATCAAATTCCCAATGTTCATCGGGCTTTTCTCCTCCACCGTATAGTACTGCTTTCTTTCGATGCTTGTCGTACACCAATCCATAATGATAGCGCGTGCCGGGACCCGGTATGTTTAAGGCTTTAAATTGTCCATTTTTGAATAGCCAGGTGGTAGAATCCAGATTCGGATAGCCATTATTATTGCCGCCATATACCAGAAAAGCATTGAGGTGATCCATATACACCATATTGTGGTGATCTCTGGTTCCAATATCATTGCTCTTCCTACTTGACCATTTCATCCCGTCGAATGACCACATATCTCCTTTACTGACGTTTGCGGTCTGCATTATGCCTCCAAAAAAATGGAGCTGACCTGTCTTTTTATTTAAACTGCCCGGAAAAAAATCCCTGGAGCCTGGTCCGGTGGCTTTTATTTTCGTCCAGGTCTTGCCATTCCATTTCCATACATTGCTTTTGGCAGAGTCAGGTATAACCGATACGCCAATTAAAAGCAATGCTTTGCTTTGCGGATGATAAATGAAAGATGCACTTGCCAAACGCCCTGGAAAAGTATCGGCAGGATGCGTTTTTTGACTGAATAAGGCTGTTGCGAAAAGGAAAAGGTAGCAACCGGTAAGCAAAACAGCTGTGTTTTTTGTCGTAAACATCGGATGATTTATAAATGGGTGATTTTATTGTTGCTAAACTACCGGATTATTAAAGTACAGCCCTCCCCCAAATTGGGGTATTTAGAGTGACAAAAGTGGCTTGCAACTTCGATGCCTACGGTTTGTACACAAATGGGTTATAAGGAAAACGGTTAAAACAGTTTGAATATCAATGTCTTAAAAATGCGTACGCGGATATGTACAAACCGTAGGGCTTAAAGCTGTAGGACGATTACGCGCTTAGTTATCAGTCTTTTCGTTATTTCCTGGAAAATCAGGAGATTCGGAAGGTGCTATCTCCAATGCTGCTGTTTGTGGCGTCTCTTCCTCTTTTTTGCTACTGAAAAAACTCCGCTGGAAAATCAAGATCGAAAGTACGCCAGTGGTAATAGAAGAATCAGCGATATTAAAGACAGGTCGGAAAAACAAGACCTCCTGCCCTGGCCAAAGCGGAAACCATTCAGGTAACACGCCTTCATAAAAAGGAAAATAGAACATATCGACCACTTTGCCATGTAAGAATCCAGCATAGCCGCCACCTTCAGGGAACATCGTAGCAACAGTATGGTAAGTCGATTCTGAAAAAATCATTCCATAAAAAGCGCTGTCAATAATATTGCCAAAAGCGCCCGCCAGAATTAAAGCAAAACTTGCTAACAAGCCCATCGGCGCATTCGCGCGAAGCAATTGGCGAATATAATAAATCAGGAAACCAACCGCAATGATGCGAAACATACTCAAAGCCAGTTTGCCATATCCGCCACCAAATTCTATTCCGAATGCCATTCCTGGGTTTTCCACAAAGTGAATACGCGCCCAATTCAACCCAAAAATGCCAAACTCCTGAGAGTACGTCATATTTGTTTTGATCCAGATTTTAAGAATCTGATCAATCAGCAATACCAAAAAAATGATCCCGAAAACTTTTGCTGTTCTGCTCAAAACTTTATGTTGTTATTTGTGAATCTATAATAATTTCCGAGCGTTTTCCAACACAAATGCGCTCAACCCGAAGTAATGTAACACTCAAAAGATAGACAAGGTTTTCTTGGCAATTATTCCCCGTTTTCTTCGATGATTTCCTCCCTTTCTATCCCTTCCCCTTCTTCCTCGCGTTTATGCTCTCTACGCACCAGCGGATTGGCGTGATCTTTGGCGTAAGCACGGCGATTGCGAGCAACGTCCAATGCCAAGAATAAGGCTTCGCGGAAAGAAGCGGGGTCAGCTTCATTTTGGCCTGCGATTTCATAAGCGGTGCCGTGATCGGGGGAGGTGCGTACATAGCCAAGCCCTGCGGTGAAATTTACTCCACTACCGAATGACAGAGCCTTAAACGGTATCAGACCTTGATCGTGGTACATTGCCAGAATTGCGTCAAATTTTTTATACTGCCCCGAACCAAATAACCCATCCGCAGGGTAAGGCCCCATCGCCAGAATGCCTTGCTCCTTGGCAGCCACTATCGCCGGACGAATGAATGTTTCTTCTTCATCCCCTAATACGCCTTCGTCACCTGCATGAGGATTCAAGCCCAATAGCCCGATCGTGGGGCGATCAATTCCAAAATCCACTCTTAGCGCTTCATTCAAGATTTGGATTTTTTGCAAAACCAGCTCTTTTGTAATCGCCTGAGCAACTTTTCTAATCGGTAAGTGATTGGTTACCAAGCCTATTTTGAGCGTATTGCTTACCATAAGCATCAGGCTTTCTTTGCCGCCCCCAAGTTCTTGGGTAAGATACTCAGTATGCCCAGGAAAAGGGAAATTCGCCATTTGCATAGCGTGCTTATTGATCGGTGCGGTCACTAAAGCATCAATTAATCCATGTTGCAATTCTTTCACCGCTTCCTCTAACGCCTTATACGCATAAGCACCTCCAGCTTCTGTCGGTTTACCGAGTGTGATATTTACATTGTCATTCCAACAGTTGACAATATTCACTTTATCGTCTTGCAAATGCTGGGCGCTGCGCGTTGAATTGAATTGAAAATCAACGTTTACAATGTTTTTATGGTACGAAATGACTTTTGAAGAGCCATAAATCACCGGAACACAATAATCCAGAATTTTTTTATTTGACACGGTTTTCAGAATTACCTCCAGCCCAATTCCATTGATATCGCCTATACTAATCCCTATTTTTAGTTTCTCCATTCTACAATGTTGATTTCAAGTTTTGTAAATGCAAAGTTACGGAAGTTTAGAAGAATGAACGTTAGATTTTGGATTTTAGATATTAGATGTTCGATTAGCGGCACGATTTACCAAAAATAGCCGTACTTCGTGCCTTGTAAATCAACATTTGACAAAGACAGCAAAATCAAGCCCTGTTTACTAAAACACCATAATACCAAGTACCATAACACCATCAGATTTGAAAGCAAAAAAATCATACGGGCAACATTTTCTCACTAATGAAAGTATGGCAGAACGCATTGCCGATAGCTTCACACTCGCGCATGAGCGTGTACTCGAGGTTGGACCTGGCAAGGGAATGCTCACCAAATATCTGTTGGCAAAGGACTGGCAATTGAAAGTCGTTGAAGCCGATCGGGATATGGTGGCTTATTTGCAAAAATTTTATCCGCAGCTTACCGAAAATATCATTGAAGGCGATTTTTTGAAAATTAACGCAAAAGAAGTTTTTGATAATCAAACTTTTGGGTTGATTGGCAATTTCCCTTACAATATATCTTCGCAAATCGTTTTTAAAATGGTCGAATCGCGGCATCTGGTCTCCGAAATGGTCGGAATGTTCCAACGAGAGATGGCCGAACGCATCATAGCACCCCATGGTGGCAAGGACTACGGCGTCATCAGCGTACTGACACAAGCCTACTACGAAGGTGAATTATTGTTCAGAGTTAGCAAAGGCAATTTTAACCCGCCACCAAAAGTAGAATCTGCCGTCATCCGTTTACAACGAAAAGATAATCAAACAATTGGCTGCGACGAAATTTTATTTCGTCAGATCGTAAAAACGACCTTTGGACAACGCCGCAAAATGTTGCGCAACACACTCAAAGCCTTTGTGTCAGAGCCTTCTATCCTGGAAGAGTCTTTCTTTCAGCAACGGCCTGAGCAACTATCGGTCGAGGATTTTATAGCGCTTACCCAAAGATTGAGCAATTGAACTTTAATAAATGGTAAATAATCAATCACTTACGCTGGTTGCCAAAGCTCAATTTTATTGCCTTCGGGGTCAACGATCCAACCAAATTTGCCGATGCCTTCCATCGTTTCGGTTGCCTCCATTACCTGGACGCCTTCTTCGCGCAAAGCTGCCAGCAAAGCGTCCAGATTTTCTACTCGAAAATTGATCATAAACGGCTTCTCACTGGGCTTGAAATAATCCGTTTGCTCTGTAAAAAAACTGAACACCGAAACAGGCTCTGGATGTTCGTCGTTTTTCCAATGAAGCGCTACGTAGGGCTGGTCGCCAAATTCGAGGTGCAAATGCTTCTGGTACCAGGCCGCTAAGGCTTTTGGGTCTTTGGCTTTGAAAAACACACCACCGATGCCGGTTACTCTTTTCATAGAGTCAGATGATTTTAATGTTAGAAAAAATTTCAAAAGCTATTGCAAAAGAAATCAATTTGTATCAAAACCGCATCCGACGAAAGTAGGAATCTTCGGAAGTACGAGGTACGAAGTTCTTAGGGTTAAATTTTCAAATTCCTAATCTCTGATTTCAAATTTGGTATTATTGATTCCACTCGAAGGTTTCGATCATTTTCATAAGGTCTTCTTTTACAAACTCATACATCGGCGCAAGCGAATCAGGATTGATCTGAGCATTGAAGTACAAGGCACCACGCATAAAATGTTGAGTACTATCGGTGAGGTAAAATTGAAAAGGAGAAGCGGCCGGTCCATCCAACACGAAGGCGAAACCACTTATGTGATTGGGCTTTTCAATACGCATTTCCTCAATATAATTGGCTTTTTTATTGTGAAATTGTGCCATTTGAAAAGCATCTTGCTTCAATTGCTCGAATGATTTTCCGCGACCAATCGGATAGTAACTACAATGCAAACGACTGCCAAAAGCAGGGATATAGATATTGAACCAACATGGATGAATGGGTTTTTCTTCAAAAAAAGATGTATCCTGCTCAATTTCAGCATAAATAGGGTATTCAAAAGTGAAATTGCAATAATTTTTGTCGAAGCGCTGGTATGCTTTCTCCGGGTAGATCACACGGGGATAGGCGCGTGGCTTGGGTGTGAACGTAGGTTCGTTATTGCAAGATGCAAACAAAATCAACAAAAACAAGGCAAGTCTTATCTTCATAATCAAATTTTCTAAAAAAACGCCCAATCATTCTTACTTCGGCAAAGTAATCAATATCTGCTCAATGCGGCGCTTGCTTACCGAAACGATTTTGAAGCGAAATTCATTGTAAGCGATTTCTATATCTTTTTTGGGCAGTTGACCATGCAATTCCAACATCAAACCCGCCAAAGAGTCGGCTTCGCCACGTACCTCATCGAAAGTGTTCGTTTCCAAACCGGTGATACGATACACATCATTGAGTAAGGTTTTGCCTTCAAATAAATAATTATGATCGTCAATTTTTCGATACACGACTTCGGCCTCGTCGTCGAATTCATCCTTGATATCACCAATAATTTCTTCCAAAATATCTTCCAAAGTGACCAAACCCGAGGTCCCACCGTATTCGTCCACCACGATGGCCATATGCAAATGCTGCCGTTGAAATTCCTTTAGCAAATCATTGATTTTCTTAGCTTCTGGCACATAGAGTACATTGCTGCGTATCAATTGCTTCCATTCAAAATCGCCATTTTCATTCAAATGCCCTAATAAATCCTTCACATAAAGGATACCTTTAATATTATCAAGATCATTTTCATACACTGGTATACGCGAATAGCCTGACTCGCGTGCGATTTGAAGCAATTCCTCATAATTCGATTGCACATCCACTGCTACTACGTCCACCCGGGAAGTCATAATCTGGCGAACCGTTACATCACTGAATTTGACGATGCTTTTTAAAATATCTACCTCTTGCTCGGTATCTTCTTCATTGCTTACGGTGAGTTCGATGGCGTCGTCGATGTCTTCCCGGCTGGCAAGGGTTCTTTTCATGGTCGATTTTGCCAGACGTTTTTCGATCAATTTGGTGGAATGCACTAATAGCTGACTAAACGGACTGAAAATATACATAAGAATCGTAATTGGATTCGACATCATTTTTGCTAAACGAATATTGTTCCAACGGGCATAGACTTTGGGAGCGACTTCGCCGAAAAGCACCAATAAAAAGGTAACGCTCACTACCGTTATGAGGAAACTGGAGGTCTTTGCTAAAACCTCCGCTGTAGCATAATCTATTTGAAAAGTATTGGTAAAAGCGCTTGCCCAACGCTGGAAAGTAGCTTCTGTCAATAAATTTCGTAATACGAAATCAGACAGAATAACAATAGAAATATTAACAAAATTACTGCTGATAAGTATAGTAGCCAACAAGCGGCGCGGTCGCTCTATTAAAGCCAGAATGCGGCGGCTATTGCTGTTTTTCTCTATCGAAAGTTTATCAAAATCGGTATGCGTCAGTGAAAAAAAAGCAACTTCCGCAGCAGAAATCATAGCAGAAGACATGAGTAATAGCAGAATGCCTAACAACCCTGCAATGACCTCCGGTGAAGCCGAGGAAAACAAGAATATAGGTAAGTAATAAATCGGACTATCGGGCTCCGTTTCCAATTAAGCAATCATTAGTGAAACCATATTGCAAAGCACTGAGCTATTGCACTTTATTCTATTAAAACGGAAGATCATCATCTACTGCGTTTGGCACTTCGGTTGGTACATTGCTGTCATAACCAGATGGCTCGTCGTTGGAGGAAGGGAAATATCCACCGCTTCCGCCATCGCCAGACCGCCCCTCGCGCTTGTCGATAATACGAAAATAGCTGCCAACCACCTCGGTTGTTTTCCGATTTTTACCATCCTGATCCTCCCAGGTGCGATGCGTCAATTTACCTTCTATATATACGCTCATCCCTTTTTTCAAGGTGCTTTCAGCGCGTTCGGCGAGGTTGCGCCATACAACGACATCATGCCACTCGGTCTGCGTCTGCCAATCTCCACTTTTATCTTTATAATTTTCATTGGTAGCCACCGGAAACTTAGCGACCACTGCTCCATTGTCCAAGCGTCGCACTTCAGGATCACGTCCCAGATTGCCTATCAAAATCACACGATTGACCATGCTGAATTTTGTTTATTTATAAAAAATGCACCTTCAAGGCATTTAGTTGACTTAAAGCAGGTTTAAATATAAGGAATTATCCTGCAAATACCAATCTATAATTTTTGGGAAGGCAAATTTACTCAAGTTTTTTCGTTCTGTTACAACGAATTGTGAATCTTCTGGCAAATGAGGATTTAATATTTCGATTTCAAAAAATAAGGCGTGAATCACTTGATGCGTCAAGGTTTGCTTAAAGGGCCGAGAAATACGAAGCAATTTATAATTGCTTTCGCTTAATAAATAATTCCAGAATTCCGCATTTTTTAAATCATCTAACTCGGTAGCTGGTTCCGACAGCTCGATCATCGGAAATTCATATAAATTTTGCCAAATATCTTTTTCAATGCGCTTTCGCATTATCGTTTTATCCGCGGATTGGATCACCAGGTAATGAAAATAACGCTCCCGCTTGATGAGTTTCTTGGATTTGACAGGAAGCATTTCTATCAAGTTTTTTTGAAAAGCTTGACAATCAGCCTGTAAGAGACAGTTTTTACAATCAGGATTTTGCGGTGTGCACTGCGTTGCCCCGAAATCCATGATCGCTTGATTGTATCGCCCTGGCTGTTTTGTATCTAAAGCTTGCTGCGCCAAATCATTAAAGCATTTTTTTCCTTCGGTCGAATCGGTCGGTATTTCAATGCCGAAAAATCGCGCCAAAACCCTGTAAACATTGCCATCCACCACAGCATGAGGCAAGTCATAAGCAAAAGATGCAATCGCGGCTGCGGTGTAAGGTCCGACACCTTTTAATGCTAAAATTTCTTCATAAGTATTTGGGAATTGCCCTTCCAGTTCGTAAGCGATGCGCTTGGCAGTGGCGTGCATATTGCGCGCGCGCGAGTAATAGCCCAAGCCTTCCCAGAGTTTCATCACTTCATCTTCGGCGGCATCGGCAAGCTCTTGCACAGTCGGGTACGCATCTCGAAAACGCTCAAAATACGGAAGCCCTTGTTCCACGCGGGTTTGCTGAAGAATAATTTCCGATAGCCAAATTAAATAAGGATTTTTCTCCCCTTTCCAGGGCAGCGGCCTATGGCTTTTACTATACCATTCTAATAGTTGCTGACGAAAATTTGTGAGGCGTTCCGCTTCGATTTGCATGGGCATTCATTCAAAATTCAAAGTAAATGTATAAAACAAAAAGACGACAGATTCGTCCTCAACGCATTATTCATTTTCTTGTTTAACAAAAAACGCTTAAATTTATAGGATTCAATCCAAATACCATGCTTGAAAAAGCTTACCTCGCTTCGTCTTTCGGCTGTTTTGAAATTATCGGCAGCGAACTGGGCATTACCTCTGTAAAACGCACCGATAAGCAAGCTTGCCCCGACGCGCCCGTGCCGGAAGCCCTACAGGAGTGCGTGCAGCAATTGGATGAATATTTTAAAGGAAAACGAAAAGATTTTGACTTGAAACTCGACTGGGGCGGCGCGCCTGAGTTCAATAAATCTGTCTGGGCAGAGTTACTCAAAATCCCTTATGGTCGCACTGCTTCATATTCTGCCATTGCTGAAAAAATCGGCAACCCAAGCGCCGTGAGGGCTGTAGGTTTAGCCAATCGCAACAATCCCATCGCCATCATTGTACCCTGCCACCGCGTCATCGCTAAAAATGGTGAATTGCAAGGCTATTTCTACGGCTTGGATATGAAGCGGAAGTTGTTGGAATTGGAAAATCCGTTGAGCTTTGCCGAGCAAGGAAGTTTGTTTTAAAATACTGGATAAAGTAGTTAAAAAGATATAATTTTGTTGTGTGGAAAAGCAAAAAAGCATAGTTTTTTCTTTATCAGGACAAATTGATGGAAGGCTTATTAAACCTGATAATATTGACATCAATGAGCTTGTAGAGTTCCTTGATGAAGTCAAAGTTTTTATTCTTTCCGATAAAAATATTCCTAAAAAAGACAGAACGCCTATCACCCTCAAAATTGAAGAAGGCTCACTTAATATAATAGTTAGCTTAGCTATGAGCTTTGCAGTGCATATTGAAGCAGATTTAGAACTTTTGAAAAAGACCCAAAGACTGCAAATAGCAAATAGCAAAAGGGCAGAAATTATTGAAAAATGGCAGCAAAGAACTTATAAAAATGAATCTATCGAGATAAAAATAGTTTCTCCTGGCGACACCTTTGGAGAAATTATCATTGATAAAAATTCGAAATATTTCAAGATGCCCGACCAGGAATGGTTGGAAACAGAATTATATTTATATGGAGAAATAAAAGATTGGGGAGGTATTGCTACTTCAAACATCCATATACAAACAGAAGAATATCAGAATATTACAATAGACACTCCCGCAGATGTAATAAAAAATGAAAAAGAGAATCGTGTGTATAAACCCGCAGCAATCAAAGTAAAAGCCCTACAAAATATTTATACAGGTCAAATTAAAGATGTAAAGTTTTTAGATTTTATTAGTTATAGTCCGACATATAATGAAGATGAATTAAACACACTTATTCAAAAAGGCTCAAAAGCATGGAGAGGCGTTGAGGATACGACTAAGTGGCTTAGAAAACTTCGAGGCGAATTATGATAAAGAAAGTATTATTAGATACATCATTTCTAATAACCCTATCCGATGAAAGTAGGGAAAATCATAAGTTAGCTAAAGAATTCTACAAATATTTTCTTGATGAAAAAATTTCAATGATAATATCGTCAATTGTTGTTTCAGAATTTTCTATAAAAGAACCAATAAGCGATCTTCCACTCCAAAATTTTCAGTTTCTACCTTTTAACATAAATGATGCAATAAAGAGTGCGGAAATTTATGATATTCATTACCAAGATCGCGCTTTGCAAAGGGATTGTTTGAAAGATGATTTTAAAATATTAGCGCAATGTATTAATAGCAAAGCATCTTATTTTATAACTGATGACGAAGAACTAATTGATAAAATCATAGTTCCTAATAAGAGTAAATGGAGTCATAATATTACCGCATTAAAAATATCAAGTGGCGTGTTTTCGTACTTTGGAGGCAAGCAACTTTCTATAGAAGATAATGAAAATGAATAGTTTTTATAAATTTAAATCTCTCCCAAACTTTCAATCTGCTTTTTAAAACTGAAGCGCGGCGTGGCTTCGTATAATCCTTTATACAGTTCTATTGCTTTGGTTCGCAACGCTGTATTCTCCGGTTTGATTTTTACCAATTCAGCATAAATGGCGGCTTCTTGTGCAAAATGAAGCGGACCTAGCAAAAGTTTATTCAACTGCTTTTCTGCTGTGGTAAGATTACCTTGCAAACGTTGATGTTTCGCCGCTAACATCTCGGCTTCAAATTGCAGATCAGGATTATCAAGTTCTTGGGCGATTTTCAAAGCATCGGCGGTTACTTTTTCTAATTCATCCAATGCGCCCATCTCGATTAAGACCGTTCCTTTTTCAGTCAAACTAAAGCCTTGCACTAATTTATTGCCAATTTTGAGGGTCACTTCGATAGCGCGATTGTAATATTGCAAAGAACGCTGGTATTGTTTCAGATAGAAAAATACGTCAGCTAATGTATTAACAGCTTTTGCTAAGCCTTTCTGATAGCCCAATTCTTCACAGATCATCAAGTCTTTTTGCAAATAATCAATGGCTTTGTAAAAATCGCCTTTAAAACTAAGCAATTCACCAATCAAACCCAACGCGATCGCAATACCTTGCTTGTCGCCAATTTCTTTACACAACTCTAAGTCTTTTTCAAAATGCTCCATCGCTTGCGCATAGTCGCCTTTCCGTTCATAAACACTGCCGATGCCTCCAATGGCTATGGACGTCAATTGTTTATTCCCCAATTCTTCGCTTAATTCCAGCCCTTTTTGATAATTTTCTAAGGCTTTATCATAATCTCCTTTTTCAAAAAAAACAATCCCGATTTTGGTGTACAAATCCGCTACGCCTTGCTTATCGTTGCTGCGTTGCGCCAATTCCAACTGAACTTGCTGACATCTAATGGCTTCGTCATAATTACCTTGATTCATATACGTAAGTCCCAGATGTGCAACGATTTGTGAATTAGGTACTTCACCTGCTTCTTGACTGATATTGATACTTTGGATAAAATAAGATTTTGCCTTGTTATAATCACCTTGCCGGAAATGCAAATTGCCGATATTGCCATACACTTTAGCGATACCGCCAGAATCTTCGATGGATTCAAACAATTGCACCGCTGCTTGCAAATGCGTAGTCGCATTGAGATAGTCGCCTTTAAGTACCAGAAGCCGCCCCAGATTATTGTTGCATTGCCCCAATAACAGGGCATCCCGTGTTTTTTTGGCCATTCTTAAGGCCTTGCTGTAAGCCTGTTCGCATTCGTCCCATTGCCCAATCAATTCTAAGACTTTACCTTTTTGCAGATAAGTGCGGATTTGTCGTTCGAAATCATCATTATTGCCCAATTTTTTGAGCAATTTCTCATAATAATCAAGTGCTAATTGGTTTTGGTAATTGCGGCGCGCGTAGTCGGCGGCTTTGCGCAAATATTCGCAGGTTTTATCTAAAACAGCGGCTTGTTCGTAATGGAAAGCCAAGTCAAAGTAGCGTTCCTCCAAACGGTCGGAGTACAAACGCTCAATAGCTTCGGCAATGAGTTTGTGCAATTGCTTTAATCGAGTACGCAATTGCATACTGTACACGGCTTCGCGCAAAAGCGAGTGGCGAAAAATGTAACGCAATTCATTCATCGCGTGCCAAATCTGGCCATGCTCGGCGGTTTTGATTTGCTCACGCAGGAGCGTGCCCGCATTTCCATTACGTTTGGCAAATTCCTCCTGTTCTTTCATCACTTCCGAAAGCACCGGTATTTCAAATTCTCGCCCGATGACGGCCGCGGCTTTCACAGTTTCTTTTACCAAGTGCGAAAGTCGGTCAATCCTTGCGGTCAAAATCGCATTGATAGAACCGGATAAACGAATGTTTTTGTCTTTGATCGTCCAAACATTATTCGAAAATGTAAGCAAATTGCTTTCAGAAAAATATTCCAAAATTTGTTCGAGGTAAAATGGATTGCTATTGGTAGAACGAAGTAACAATTCGAAGAATTCTTCACTAATAGGTCCTTTTAAATAAACCTCGGCGAAACGCCGCACCGCATCTGGTTCTAAAATATTGAGGTTGATTTCAAGTTTTGGAATGGCATTATAACCTAAAGTATCTTGTTCAAAAACAATAGGTTGCGTGCCATCATCACGCAAGCGCGAAGTGACTAAAAGCAAAATTGGATAACGATTGAGGTAACGGGATACCTCTTGAAGCACTTCACGGGAGTTGTCATCTAACCAATGCGCGTCTTCTAATTGCAATACGATCGGCTGCAACAAGGATTCTGCAATAATCAAGGTCAAAATCGCCTGAATCGTATTCTGATAACGGCCCTTAGCATCCAATTGCTCCCAAATAGAATCAGGATAAAAAATGCCCAATTGCGCGCCCAGCACCGATTGCGTTCTTGTCAATTCTTTGATGATAAATTCTGCCTCTGGGAAATTTGTCACGCTTTGCAAACGCGTTAACAAATCTTCCAAACGCCGCTCAAATCGCTCCTGCGCATTGGTGCTTGTTCCGTCGGGCGATTGTTCAAAATAATTCCGCAGGAAATAAATAAACGGATTGAAAGGCTTCTTCAGAATTTGATCGGCTTGACAAACGAACCATTTTACACCCTCATCCTCACTCAATACCTCCTTCAACTCATGCGTCAAGCGGCTTTTGCCGATACCTGCTTCACCCAAAATATATGCAATTCCTACCGGTTGACCCTTGGAAAGCGGTTTTGCAAAATTTAAGAGCTGTTCCATTTCGGATTCCCGCCCAATCATTTGCCCGTCGAATGCAGTAAGTGTTTCATGGTTTCTACCACTCAATACAAAAGTTGGCACTGTGCCTTTGATACCTTTGTATTTGATATCGCCTTTCGGCAAAAATAGGAAACGACGATTTTTACTAATCTCATTATCCACCAGCACCTCGCCCCAATCTGCGTAAGTCATAAGGCGGGCAGCTAGATTCACCCGATTGCCGACCGCGGCATACTGACAACGCTCCTCCCCTCCAACGATTCCCGCATAAGCTGTGCCAATGGTCATGCCTGCCCGAAAACGAACCTTGCTCTTTCGTTCTAAGGGTTGCAATTCTTCGCGCAAAGCACAAATAAATTCCAAGGCCCGATCAATTGTATTTTCAAACGACACTGGCGCGCCGAAGAAACAAGTAATCAGGCTACCTTTGTCACCAAAGTCAATTTCTTTGAAATAGCCTGAGAAATTGTTGATTTTTTCCAGCACCAAATCCGCAAATTCGTTCAATTGCTCGTGCGTTTCCAAGCCATCAAAAGAAAGGAAAGCGGAAATTACCGTCCGGAATTCTCCGTCATTATTAAAAAAAATCACCGATTCCGGCAGGAAGGCTTTGGCAAGATCTTCTTCAATCGGAGCTTGTTCGACTGATTTTGCTCGCCATTTTTCAACAACAGGTTTCCCGACAATTTTATAAAAATAATCGCCAATTTCTTCCAATTCAAACGAAGTGCGTTGCAACAATTGGTAGAGCGATTCGTCCAACACAATATCCTGATTGTTTGCTCGCGTCTGGCAGGCAGCGCAATTGTCAATAGGCATTCCCCGGAAGTAATAAGACTTGAATTGATTCCCAACAACGCCCCATTCTACGCGCCCCCAGGACAGTCCGATTTTTAAGCCAATAGTAAATTCACCAAAGCGAAATTGGCGGCTGCTAAAAAATTGGCGCACCTGCAAAGCCGTTTGGATAAACGCAGATGGCGTGATGGAAGCTTGTCGGGCAGGAAAGATAGCAGTAAATGCATCGCCCGCGAAATAAGGAATAAAGCCGCCTCGAGCATACACCATTTGTACCAGTGGCACGAAGATGTCGTTCAGAATATTGGACAATTCTTCCGCGCCGCGATTCCCTCTCCCCATCAGCGCTTCGGTGAGTGGTGTAAAGCCAGAAAGATCAATAAACATGGTATAGGCTTGTAACTGACCTCTCAATTTGCCCTGCCCATGTTGCTCTTGTATAAAATGTGGTATTAGGTTTTTCACGAAATCGTGTCTATCAATTCTTCAATAGCCAAAGTGAAAATTACAACTTTTCGGCAAAGTATCACTATTCTAATCGGCTTAATTTACGCTTTGTTCGATACCTTTATTGCCCGATAGTCAAATGGACAAATTAAATTAGATGATTATAAGGCTTGAGACAAGAAAATAGTTGAAAAAAAGGATAGGATTTTTCTAAAGTCTTATTTTGAAAAACGATGAATAAAGAGTTATTTTAATTTAATATCTTCTCCAATAAGGACATATACATAGTTATAACTCCTTTCTCAAGCGCGCTACCGGAATATTCAATTGCTCTCGATATTTTGCAACGGTGCGGCGGGCGATATCGTAACCTTTGTCCGCTAAGAGTTGAGTGAGTTTTTCATCGGAGAGTGGTTTGCGTTTACTTTCGGCAGCAATGAGATCGCTGAGTACTTTTTTTACTTCAAGAGTAGAAACCTCTTCCCCTTCCTGGGTTTGCATAGCTTCTGAGAAAAATTCTTTCAAGCGCTTCGTACCGAATTCGGTTTGTACATATTTGCTGTTGGCTACTCGTGAGATAGTAGAGATATCTAAGCCCGTGATGTCTGAAATATCTTTGAGGATCATCGGACGCAACTTCTTCTGGTCGCCCGTGAGGAAGTAATCGTATTGATACTGCATGATAGCGTACATGGTTTTGTACATGGTCTCCTGACGCTGGCGAATGGCATCAATAAACCACTTTGCCGAATCAATTTTTTGTTTGATAAAAAGTGCTGCTTCGCGCTCCTGTCTGCCGGCCCGATTGCCCCGCGCCTTTTTGGCGTAGTCTTTCAGCATATCGCGGTACTGGTCACTCACGCGAAGTTCAGGGGCATTTCTGGAATTGAGGGACAATTCTAATTCGCCGTCTCGATTGACAATAATAAAATCAGGCACAATATAATTGAGGGAATTAGAATTATTACTCACATAACCACTGGCAGGCTTCGGATTGAGTTTCAGAATCTCATCAATCGCTTCTTTGAGTTCATCTTCATTCACTTCTAATTGTTTGACCAATTTTTCATAGTGTTTCTTCGTAAACTCTTCAAAATTATCTTTGACAATACGAATCGCCAGGTCAATGATAAATTGTTCACCAATGGGGCCGCTAT
>JANRME010000288.1:0-47147 GCA_033761835.1 Saprospiraceae bacterium | reverse complement strand
TCCGGCGATTGCGGCGGCGCTTTCTGACCCGAATCAGATTCTTACTGTTTTCGCTCCGACCAATGAGGCTTTTGCGGAATTGATCAGTGCACTTGGTGCCAATTCTTTGGAGGACTTGGTAGCTCAAGTTGGCGTAGAAGCACTTTCTACGATTTTACTATACCACGTGGTGGATAGCTGCGCATTTTCTAATGATCTCCGAAATGGTCAGAATTTGACCACATTGCAAGGGGAGAAACTGAAAGTAGATTTGCGCAATTTGTCAATCATTGACAAAACCGACGCCCCTGCTAATTTAGTGCCGGCGGGCTTGGATATCCTGACTTCCAATGGCATCGTTCATACGATTGATAAAGTATTGTTGCCAGATGCTATTTTGGAAAACTTATAAGCAAAAGAGGCGCTAAGTCCAAAAATTCTATGACAAAAGAAGGGTGTTTTCGAACAGAAAACATCCTTCTCTACCCGTCTCCCCATCTCCGTTTCACCCATCTCCCCGTCACCCTTTCACCCCGCCTGCCTTTCTCCCCATCTTCCTCACTCCACATACTGCTGCCGCACCACTAAGGCATAAAAATCATTTTCCACTTCCAGATAGCCCTGGTCGTAGCAAAAGCGATACATATTGCCCGATTTCGTCACATATTCATTGGTGAAATAGCTAAATTTAAAGCCTCGTTCCAGCAGCTTATCTCTGTGCACTTTGGTCTTGCCGTCAGGATTCAACTCAGCGAGGATGCGGCGGTTCTTGCGCAGGATATTATTGATATTGCGAATAAAATTAGTTGCGTCACTGTTCAAACGATTGTTATAAGCACTACGGCACTGGTCGGAGCAAAAGCGTTTGTCGGGCCGCCCGATGATTTCTTCACTACATTCGATGCAGGTCTTTTTTTTCAGGGTTGTCATTATTACCATTAGATTCTTTTACAAAAAAGAACGTTCCATAATACTTTAGACGCATTTCTTTTTGAAAAATAACACTTTTTAACGGCCAAAGTCCTTAAAATCTTGATAATTTTAATTTCACAAAATAATTCCTCCTATTATGACCCGAAAAGAATTTCTAAATAACAGTTTGACGCTGGGTGCTGCGCCCATTCTTCCTTTTAACAATGTTTTTTCTGAATCTGTAATCAGCGGCGTTGATAGACTCATGAATGCCGAAGGAAAGTTTGAGTTACAGCCCTTACCTTATGCGCTGGATACGCTTGAGCCTTACATGGACGCTGAAACGGTCAATTTGCACCATAAGTTTCACCACGGCGGTGCGGTCAACGGCGCGAATAAAGATATGCAAATGATTCAAAAAGCGATGGACGAAAATAGTTTTGAAACGGTTGATTTTTGGACAAAAAAATTAGCCTATCATTTTTCCAGCCATATTTTACATACGATTTTTTGGACGAATCTGACCAATAAAAAAACCGAACCCAAAGGCGATTTACTCAAGCGTATTGACAAGGATTTCGGTTCTTACGATAAGCTTAAAGGCTATATCGCTGCCACTTCTAAAACGGTGGATGGTAGCGGCTGGGGCATTTTGGGTTATCAGCCTTATGCAGATAAATTAGTCATTCTGCAATGCGAAAACCATGAAAAACTCACCCAGTGGGGTGTCATTCCAATTTTAGTAATTGATGTTTGGGAACACGCCTACTACCTTAAATACAAAAACAATCGCGGGCAATTTGTAGATGCACTTTTTAATATTTTGAATTGGGACAATGTAGCCGAAAGGCTTGATGTTGCTATTCGTCTGATAAAGTAATGATTCCTTCTTCAAATTTTTTTTAAAAATTTTTTGGGTAAAATTTGTTTTTATGAATTTATTCATCGTATATTTGCGATATAAATTTTAATCGAGTAATGGCGATAAACAAAAGTCTAGAGTTTTCAAAGGAATTAGTGGAGCTGGCAGAATTTGCGAAAGCACTCTCCCATCCGGCACGGATTGCAATTTTGCAAACCTTAGCCGAAAAACAAATGTGCATCTGTGGCGAGATCGTTGAAGTGCTACCGCTGGCACAGGCTACCGTTTCCCAGCATTTAAAAGAATTAAAAAACGCTGGCTTGATCAAAGGCGAGGTAGAAGGCAAAAAATCTTGCTATTGCATTGATTGGGAAGCATTTGAACGCTTTACCAGCAAGATGAACACGATGTTTAAAGATTTATCAAATCAACAATGTTGCTAAATTTTAAATAATTAAAAATCATCCGTTTATGAAAACAGAATTGGAACTAAAAGAACTGGTTCGCCAGAAATATTCAGAGCTTGCCCTCCAGGAGAAATCACTCGACGACAATGGCTGCTGCGGCACGACGGCTTGCTGCGGCGATGTTTACAATGTAATGGCCGACGACTATACCCAACTGGAGGGCTATAATCCTGATGCTGATTTGAATCTCGGCTGTGGTTTGCCCACGCAATTCGCCAAGATCAAACCCGGGGATACAGTCATTGATCTTGGCTCGGGCGCAGGAAATGACGTTTTTATCGCTCGCCATGAAACCGGCGAAAGCGGCAAAGTTATTGGTATTGATTTTAGCGAAGCTATGATCGCAAAAGCGCGTCAAAACGCAGAAAAATTGGGCTTTAATAATGTAGAATTCCGCCACGGCGACATAGAAGAAATGCCCGTGGGCGCCAATATTGCCAATGTGATCGTCAGCAATTGCGTGTTGAACCTGGTGCCCAACAAAGCCAATGTTTTCAAGGAAATCATGCGCGTACTCAAGCCCGGCGGGCATTTCAGCATTTCTGATATTGTATTGGTTGGCGAGTTGCCTAAAGACTTGCAGGAAGCCGCCGAGATGTACGCAGGCTGCGTATCTGGCGCAATTCAGAAAGAAGAATACTTGGGATTGATTCGTCAGAATGGCTTTGAAACGATTGAAATTCAGAAGGAAAAAGAAATCATCGTTCCCGACGATATTCTGCTGCAATACATCAGCGAAGCGGATTTAAATACTTTCAAACAAAGCGATACAGGTATTTACAGTATCACCGTATTTGCAAAAAAACCTGAGTGTTGCGAGCCGGGTAGCGGTTGTTGTTAAAAATTTAGGATTGTGGTGGGTTTCAAGAACCTGCCACAATTGATTTTATATTTAAAATAACTCAATATGAAAACAATTACATTCTTTTTAATCATCCCAATTAGTTTGATTATGAACAATTTTTCCATTAAAGAAAAACCTAAATTTTACAAAGAATTACAAAATTATTGCGAAACATTGAGCGATGAATTTGAGCAAATTGATGTTGAAAGGAAAGCTGCGTTGGAGGAAATCGGTAGCTACATCGCAGAAAAAAGACAAGCCGAAGAACCCATAAATCTGACCGTCATTTGTACCCACAATTCCCGCCGCAGCCACATGGGGCAGCTTTGGCTGGAGGCAGCAGCAGCCTGGTACGGCGTGGAAAATGTACAAGGGTTTTCGGGTGGTACAGAAGCGACTGCATTCAATCCAAGAGCAGTATCGGCGATGAAGCGCGCAGGTTTTTCGATTGCAAAAACGTATGATAATGCCAATCCAAGATACCAGGCCAAATTAGGCAGGGCATTTGAACCGATTATCATGTTTTCTAAGCGTTATGATGATGCTTTTAATCCCAATAAAAATTTTGCCGCGGTGATGGTTTGCTCCGAAGCCGATGCCTCTTGCCCAATCGTGCCGGGGGCGGAGGAGCGTTTTGCAATTCCTTACGAAGACCCAAAACATTATGATAATACTCCTTCTGAAACAGATAAATACGACGAGCGTTGCCGCCAGATCGCGCGGGAATTTTTCTATATGATGGCTTACGCAAAACAAAAATTAGTAAAAGAACAAGAACAATCGCCCTCAAAAGCGGACAACTGAAATTTTATGAAGCAGTAAGTAGGTAGCGCTGTGGAAAGTTTTCGCAGCGCTTTTTTCTTTGAACGAAGGAAATGCTGGTAAGCGTTTTTTTTGAAAATCTGCCCCTCATTAATTTTTACTTGGATATCCGCGCTATTTTTCTCCTTGAACCTAAAATCTTTTTCATTTTGAAATCCCACCCCGTACCTCTACCTTCGTATCTCGTACCTCGTACTTCCAACTTCTAACTTCAATAACATGGACGCAACAACACTTGATGCCCTCAAATCCAAACTTCGCCGCCTCGTGCCGGAAAGTATCGCCGATGCTATTGCAGAACTAAAAAAGGCATTGCCAGACTTCTCACCTAAGTACAATCCGCTTATTTTGTTAGAGAGCCGCCTCAATGACGCCAATCTGAAGAACGTTCAGAACTTATTGAGTGACGCGGAATTGCAAATCGAGTACAATCAGATCCGTGCAGACCTATTATTGCTGATTGATTCGCTCGAAGAAAGGGATTTTCAAATGATCTAGGGCACGCCTGCTGCCAAAACAGGAAGCCTTGTGTACAAAATTCCTGAGCCAATGCAATTGCAAAAGGAAACAAAATGCCTGGTACGACTGGCTTTTGACCAAGAGACAATCATTCGTAATATCGAACTGGATACAGATGTGACCATCAAGCAAGTACGCGTAGCCGAAGTGATGCAGGTAGAATTGATCGACCCCAGCGCCGAGCATCCGTTCGAGATTCGCAGCATTTCGGATGAAGAACAGTTCCTGGAAAAAGGCGATTATACCGAATGGGTATTCTACGTAAAGCCTTTATTGGAAGGCACTTTCCCATTGGTATTGAAAATATCCGTCATCGAAATGGTGCAAGGCAAAGAGCGCTTGCGCAACCTCACCTGGGAGGAAACGATTCAAATAACGACGTCGGAACCTGCCTTATCGGCGTCTGAATTTAAGCCAACGGGAATCGCCGTAGGCGCTGCCGAAACCGATACCCCCGAAGAGCGCTTTATGCCGCCGGCCGCGCCAGCCATCGATGCGATGATTGATATTCCTTCGCCTGCCCCCGCTCAAAATATTCCTATAAGCCCTCTGAAAAAGGATGACTTCCCGCAGATAGAACGCTATGAACCAGTGCCACAGCCAAAGCGCAAACCAAAGTATCGCGGTTGGTTGGCCGCAGCTGCCAGCGTTTTGTTGATTCTAACCGTTGCGATTTTTATGCTTCCCAATTCCTCTGCGCCTACCGATGAGAAAAAGACTAAACCCAACCCAATCATGGACGATAGCTCCTTTGTTTTACCGCCCCTTGATTCTTTGATACAGGATACGTCCACGTCGCCGCAGTAAGCGGAACATACCCCTCCAAAGGTTTAGCAAACGGTCTTGTTTGCTTGGGATTCGTATGCTATCGTAGCGATGGTGGTAATAATATTTGATTTCAAAATGAAATAAAACAAGAAAATATTATCAAAAATTAATTTATTGGCATCAAAAATTAAATACTGAGCGTAAAAATCTAAATTTTTGACTAAAAAATATTAATTTGCGTCTTAAATATTCCAATCCGTGATTATCAAATATCAACTCCTGTCTTAAATATATCAAGTTGCCTCTTTCTGAAAAGGAAAAATGCCTTAAAAAAGACTTATTTTGTCTTTAATTATGCTATTTTAAACGACAATTATTTTATTTATTAATCACGGATTGGAATATTTTATTTGTGAAATGATATTTATAAGACGTGGAATGATATATTTAAGACACGTATTAATATATTTAAGATATATATTAATATATTTTGACTAAAACATCATTTATATGTATTGAAAATAGAATTTTTCAAACCAAAAATGCATTATTATTTAAGAAATAATCCGATTTTATTATACAAAAACCTGCTTATTCATCCAATATTAAACTGTGTCTTTTTCGTTTGTATAGCATTCTCTTTATAAAACCCCTCCATATGACCCGCATACTATTTTCATTGCTTTTTTTCACTTGGCTTTTTGCCAATACCGGCTTCGCGCAGATTCCATTCGATTCTTTGCGCTTGCTCACTTATACCGACGTCTATTTCGATTTTGGTAAATTTGATATAAGAGACGATGCGAATACTGTTTTGCAAAATATTGTACAAGCTTTGCCTGGCAATGCCATGCTAAAAATCAATATTACGGCGCATACCGACGCTATCGGCGAGCCGGAGCGCAACTTAAAGCTTTCTGAGCAACGCGCCACCAGCGTACGCGATGCATTGATTGCCAGGGGCTTACCTGATAGTATTTTTCAGACGCAAGTCTTTGGCGAAAATCGCCCCATAGCTACCAACGATACCGATGCCGGCCGCCAAAGCAATCGCCGCGCCACTATTGAGGTTTTCCGGTTGGAGCGCATGATAAAAATCAACGGCAAAATTGTAAACCCCGAGACTGGAGAGGGAATTTCCGGCGAGGTAATTCTGCATTCGCCGAGCTTCCGCGATACGATGCAAACCGATACCAGTGGTGCATTCGAGGCGACCTTGCCCGTCGGCGAAAATTTCGGCGTGGATGTATTTGCGCCGGGTTATTTTTTTGAAACACAGATATTAAAAGCGGTGGTTGGCGAAGTCCCCAGACTGGAAATTCCACTCAAACCCGTGAAAGTGGGCGCTTCCATTGATTTGAAAAACTTTTATTTTGTAGGCGGGCAGGCTGTTTTATTGAAACACTCCGAACCGGAATTGCCCAAGCTCCTGAAATTCATGCAGTTGAACCCTTTTATTTCGATAGAAATAGCAGGACATATTAATTTGCCCAATCAAGCTCCTGTATCAGAGGATTCCCAAAACTTTATGCTCTCTCTGCGCCGCGCTAAATTAGTACACGATTTTCTGATCGAAAACAGCATAGAACCGCTCCGCGTCATCTATAAAGGTTATGGCAACTGGCAGATGCGCTACCCCAACGCAAGAGACGAAACGCAGCAAGCTTTGAACCGGCGGGTAGAAATCAAAGTGGTGGCGGTGAGGAAAAATTAGGATGGAGTAGTGGAGTTTTGGAATATTGGAAGGGTGAAAGCAGTGTTGAAGATGAAGCTATTGTAGATTTGATGGATGGTAATTTGATTACTTTGATTAGTGATAAAAATCATTCCTATACAATGACTTACGCCAGCGCAATTCTCTCTAATGTAGATGATATTATGCGCATTATCCAATCAAAATAATCCAGTCATGAAAAACTTCATTGCTTTCACCCTTCCGCTTCTAATAGTGGCGGTAACACATCCTATGTGGGCGCAAGAAAAATTTGGTTTTGAACTACGAAGTGGCGCTTCATTTGCAGTACAGGAACTGGGCGACGCTGATCTTAACACGGGACTTGGGTTTGAAGGAATTTTTGAC
The DNA here is from genome assembly GCA_033761835.1 of Saprospiraceae bacterium. GTDB lineage: Bacteria > Bacteroidota > Bacteroidia > Chitinophagales > Saprospiraceae > JADJNW01. The sequence continues at coordinate 39,894 of JANRME010000288.1, read as the reverse complement.
TATCGGTTTACGCCGCATTTAGGTGCTTATGTTGGTTGGGGTTGGAATCATTTTGCTGCTGAGCAATCTTTTGCCGGAACGGATATAGATTTTGAAGAAACGGGTTATATGTTCGGGTTAGAATTCAATCATCCTATCGGGGCATCCTCTTTGGCTTATTATATTCGCGGCGGCGGTATTTACAATCACATCGAAACGGAGAATAAAGACGGAGACATCACAGCGGACTCAGGTCATGGTATTGGATGGCAAGTGGGCGCAGGAGTAGATATTGCCCTCGGTTCTAAATGGCATATCAAACCCGGGGTCAAATATCAATCCTTGTCGAGAGAGCTAAAAGTAGAAAGCGTTACAACAGATGTTGACTTGAAATATGCTTCTGTCGGCTTAGGAATTGCATTCAGATTCTAAATTTTCTTGAGATGGAGTGGTGGAGTGAAGGAATGTTGGAGTAATGGAAGAGTGGAAAATCCAACACTCCAATATTCCATCATTCCAATATTCCATCATTCCATTTTCACCTCCGTTAAAAAGAAGTTAATGTCATAACAGATCATAAGGATTTCTCTACCTTTATCTTACTGAAATTCAATTAACTAAAAACATTTGGCTATGAAAAAAATTACCCTGCTCTTGGTAGCATTTAGCTGCCTGTTTGCTACTCAAATCTTCGCACAACTGACGCTTCCGCCCAACGGCGACAATCAAAAATCGGTTTTTACGCAGTACATGGGTTTGGTCAGCGTGACGATCACTTACTACAGCCCCGATATACACCTGCCCGATGGCACCGACCGTACCGGCAAAATCTGGGGACAATTGGTGCCTTATGGTTTGGCCCCGATGGGTAATATCCCTTGGCGGGCCGGCGCAAATGAAAACACGATTATCACCTTCTCGCATGATGTGCAGATCGAAGGACAGCCTTTGAAAGCGGGTTCTTATGGTTTGCATATGATCCCCGGCGAAAGCGACTGGACGGTTATTTTCTCCAACGCAACAGCGGGCTGGGGCAGTTTTTCTTACAAACAGGATGAGGATGCGCTGCGGGTAAACGTAAAATCGGAAAAAAGCGAGTACAACGAATGGTTGACGTACGAGTTTGCCGATAGAAAGCAAAACGGCTGCACGGTTCAATTGAAATGGGAAAACCTCAGCGTACCTTTTAAAGTATCGGTGCCTAACGGCGATGAGCTGTATTTGGCGACCATTCGTGACGAATTGCGCGGATTTAAAGGCTTTGTATGGCAAAACTTTTTACAAGCTGCCAACTGGTGTGCCAATAAAAAGATCAACCTCGAAGAGGCTTTAGGCTGGACGGATCGCGTTATCAACCAGATGGGTTTGAAGAATTTTCCGAGCTATCGCGCGAAGGCCAATGTGTTAGTGGCGATGGGAAAGCAAGATGATGCCAATGTTTTGCTGGATGAAGCCATTAAATTCTCTGATGCTACTGTAAATGTGATCAATGCTTATGGAAATCAATTAATTGCGCAAAAGAAAGCGGACAAAGCCATAGAGGTTTTCAAATACAATGCAGAGCGCAATGCCACTAATGCTTTCCTCGTAAAACAAGGATTGGCGAGAGGTTATTCTGCAAAAGGCGAATATAAAACCGCTTTAAAATATGCACAGGAAGCGCTTGCCGCTGCCCCCAGCTCTGGCGCTAAGATACAAATAGAAGGCATGATTAAGAAATTGGAAGCAGGACAGGATGTGAATTAGAAAGAGGGGACTTCCGAAGTTTCTCAAACTTCGGAAGTCTTCATTTCTTAAGATGCGGACTCTTTTATCACGCGCACTTGCGTCGTAGTATCCACACCTTCGAGTATTTCTACCAAAATTCCATCGGATAAGCCGAGTTTTACAGGTTTTTTCTGAAACTGGCGGTCGCCGATTTGTACTTCGATATAGGTTTTATCCTTCTCAAAAATGATGTCGCGCTCTTTGATAGCAACGACATCCTTGCGGCGGTCGAGGATGATGTCGGCGTTGGCGCTGTAACCCGCGCGTAGAAAGACTTCTTTCGTGGGCTTAATGGCAGCACGCACTTCAAATTTTACCGTACCTTCTTCATCTACACCTTTGGGTGAAACAAATTCTAAGTTTGCATCAAATTTTACGCTTTCAATTGCTCCAACGGTCAGCTCCAAAGGCATTCCTTCGCGGAGTTTTCCGACATCGGCTTCGTCCACTTTTCCTTCAAAAATAAGCGAATTCATATCCGCCACGATAGCAATGCTCGTACCTTCGTTGAAGTTGTTGCGCTCGATCACCGAAGTACCTTCTTCCACGGGCACATCTAATACCATTCCGTCAATCGTAGAAGTGACGATATTGGCCACCTGCTTGGAGCTACGCGCCGCGCCCTCGCGGAGGAGTTGAAGATTATTGACAGCGGCTTGGTATTCTTGTTTGGCAATGTCAAGATTGGTTTCCAATTGGCGGAGGTTATTGCCTGCCATTACCTGCGTATTTTCAAATTCCGCTTTGCGCAAATCGAGATCCACTTTAAAACGGTTGTATTCCTGCTGCGAAATGATGCCATCTTCGAGCAAGCCGCGCTGGCGTTCTTCTTCGCGTTTAGCGTTTTCATAATTGACGCGCGCGCTTTCGATGTCGAGGTTTTTCTTATTCAAATCGCGCTGGCGCTGCAATTCGCGCTGCGCATCTTGCAACCGAAGCCGAGCCAATTCTACATTCGATTGAGCCGAGTTGATATTAACCTCACTTGGAATTAATTTGATCCGGGCAATGGGCTGCCCTTTTTTAACCATTTCACCCGCTTCGACGTACAATTCTTCTACGACACCCGATACCTGGGGCTTGATTTGCACTTCCAAACGTGGTTTGACTGAACCAGTCGCTACCGTTTTTTTGATAATGTCGGTGATAATGGGTTTTTCCGTTTCAAAATTTTCGGGCGCTTTTTGTTGCTGATTGTAAAAATAAATGCCCAAACCAATGGAAGCAATCAAAAGAAATGCTCCCGCGCCGATCAAACAACCTTTATTCATTTGTTGAACGTTTTTTCAAATTTTATTTATTCTTTAGGAGTTGAGAAGTTTAGAAGCTTAAAATATTAGGATTACCAACTCCTAAACACCTCCACTTCTCAACTAAAATCATTCGTCTTTCAAAGCGACCACGGGATTCACCCTTGATGCTTGCAATGCTGGGATAAGCCCAGCAACCGCGCCAGCTACAATGAGTAGCGTGACCGCGCCCAAGCCAATCGCCATATTTACTTGCGGATTGTAAAAATTCTCCGATTCGATATTGTTGATAATCATGATATAATTGATGCCGCCGATGACAAATGTGCCCGCAATTAAACCCAAATAGCCCGAGAACGAAGTAATGAACACCGATTCCATCAAAATCATACTGATAATGGAGCGAGGCGTAGCGCCAAGTGCTTTGCGAATGCCGATTTCTTTGGTGCGTTCTTTCACGACGATGAGCATGATATTGCTGACGCCAACGATGCCCGCGAGTAAAGTGCCGATGCCCACAAACCAAAGGAAGACGGTAATACCTGTGAATAAAGTCTTCACGCTGCGGAATTCCTCATCGAGATTAAAACCGCCGATGCCCTGCGGGTCGTCGGGTGCGACGTTGTGACGCTGCCGGAGTAAGTCTTTTACTTTGGGTTCGATTTCGCCGATGCGAATATTGTCATAAGCCGAGCAAACAAAGAAATCGACGCGATCACCCGTACCGAATGTGCGTTGCATAGTGGTAAGCGGTATGACGTTTGCTTCCAGGTCACTTTCCGTCCAGGGTTTAATTTGGATAGGACCGAATACGCCGACAACTTTGAATTCGACGCCGCGGATGCGCACGTATTTGCCGATGCAAGGTTCGTTACCAAAAAGCACTTCCTGAATGCGTTTGCCGATGACCACCACTTTGCGGCTTTCGGCAATGTCGTTTTCATTGATATAGCGACCTTCGTAGACTTTAATAGATTCTATTTTAATCATATCGCTCAATTCGCCGCGCACTTCGTAGCTATCACCCTTATCTTTATAAAAAATAGGGGAAGCGCCCATCCTCAATCGAGGCGCAATGTATTGGATTTCAGGAAAATTGGTCTGAATGGCACGAATATCCTGCAATGTAAATCGCGGCACACGCCCCGGCTGGAAGCCCTTGTATGGCTGCGAAGTACGAGATGGCCACACATACATAGCATTGCTCACACGGTTATCGAAATTGCGGAACACGCCATTTTCCAAGCCTTTGCCCATGCCAAGTACAAATACCAGCATAAAAATGCCCCAAAACACGCCCAAGGCCGTCAAACCCGTACGGAGCTTATGCTTGCGCATCGTTGCGAATATTTCCTGCCAAACGTCTCTGTCAAACATTATTCAAATTTGAGATATAAAATGTAAAATTTGAAAAGGTTATACCTTATACTTTTGATATATGCTTACAAATATTTTCGTCAATTCTTCTGCTTCTTGTTTTAATTTTTTTGTCTCTTCTAAATTTGCAATTCCTGAACTTTCCAGTATTTCTAACCAAAAGATAGATTCATCGGCTTCTTCAATTACTATTCCTAATTTTGCAACATATTCTTTTCTACTTCTCGCTCTAAAAGATGCTCTGGTATTTGCACCAACTGATGTTCCTGATTTTAACAATTGATCCCCTATGCGATAACCGACAGTATTCGACGGCAGTGATTGTACATACTTTACTATATTTAAAGCAAATTGTTTAGTTCGTTCTTTTAAATCGCTATAAGGAACTCCAGGCTCTTCTACAATATTTAGAGACCAATCCTCTTGTGTAAATTCATTCATATTTATGCTTTCTTAATTAAAATTTTAATTTCGTATTTCACATCTCACATCTGTCAATCACTTTTCATCGCGATTACTGGATTAATCTTCGCTGCTTGCATCGCTGGCATTAGCCCTGCCAATGCGCCTGCTATAACCAAAACAATCGTAGCTGTTATCGCTACGCCCAAGTGTACCTGCGGATTTCTGAAATAATCTACTTCCATAGAGCCGAGCAAAGCCATCAAGCCAATACCTGCCATCAAACCAAGATAGCCCGCTACTGCTGTAATAAAGACGGCTTCCTGAATGATCATAGAAACAATAGAATAAGGCGTAGCGCCGAGGGCTTTGCGAATGCCGATTTCTTTGGTGCGGTCTTTCACAACAATGAGCATAATGTTGCTGACGCCAATAATGCCAGCGAATAAAGTGCCGATGCCTACAAACCAAACAAAAATACGGATGGCGCCAAAAAGGTTTTGGAATTGCTCAAACTCTTCGGCTAAGTTGAACATATTCAGCGCTTTCTCATCTTTCGGATCAAACTGATGCCGCACTGCGAAATCCTGTCGAATCCGTTCTTCTATTTTTTTCATTTCGGGTACAGACAAGTCGCCCGCGGTGAACATCAATTGATGTAACTCTTTTGTGCCGGAATAGATTTTTTGAGCAGTTGTGACGGGAATATAAATGACGCGCATTTCATTTTCACCGCCGGTATCCTCATAAATGCCAACTACCTTATATATAAGGCCACCAATATTGATTTCTTTGCCGATTGCTTCGTCTTCACCGAAAATGCCTTCCTTCGCCGTTTTTCCAAGGACTGCCACTTTCCGAAACTCGCGCAAGTCAATTGGATTGACATAGCGCCCTTCCACTACAATTGTATTTTCAAGATACTTATGATCAGGATGCACGGCCCGAACGGGGAAGGATAATTTTTTAGCGCCATAAGCCACCGTTTGATCCCCAGTGAGATAAAATCGCGCCGTCAAATGGTCAATATCTTTGAAATTATCTGCTAAATAGTCGAAATCTTCATTATAAAATTGGATTGGACGACCTTTGGACAAACCATTATAAGGCATAGAAGTAACGCCGCGTCGAATGTAAATACTATTCGTAGCGTCATCGCGGAATTGATATTCCACGCCATTTTGCAAGCCTTTACCCGCGCCTAGCAAGAGCGTCAGCATAAAAATACCCCAAAACACACCCAAAGCAGTAAGCGCCGTACGCAGCTTATGCCTTCGGATCGAATTGAATATTTCCTGCCATTTATCTATATCAAACATGGTTTAAATTTGAGATTTGAAATGTGAAATATGGAAAACACTTTGAAATCTTGTGTTTTCACATTTCACATTTCGTATTTCACATTTTAATTATCAATCATACCATCCTTCAAGCGAATAATACGGCTGGCCATATCGGCAATATCATGTTCGTGTGTCACCAGAATAACCGTAATGCCTTCATCATTTACTTGTTTGAATAAATCCATTACTTCGTAGGAAGTAGTAGAATCAAGCGCTCCAGTTGGTTCATCGGCTAAAATTACTTTTGGTTGCGACACCAAAGCCCTTGCAATTGCTACCCGTTGCTGCTGTCCGCCCGACATTTGGTTTGGCAAGTGCTCCGCCCAATCTGCAAGGCCAACGCGGCGCAGATATTCCATCGCTATATCGCGGCGGTCTTTTCGATCCACTTTTTGATAATAAAGTGGCAACGCCACATTTTCCCAGGCGGTTTTGAAAGGAAGCAAATTAAAAGACTGAAAAACGAAGCCTATGAATTTATTGCGGTACTGCGCAGCTTGGGTTTGCGACAAATTTTTAATCAGCGTGCCATCGAGTTGATAATCGCCGGAATCATAATCATCCAAAATACCCAATATATTTAATAGTGTAGATTTACCGGAACCGGAAGAACCCATGACGGCGACCATTTCACCGGCTTTAATATCGAGGTCAATTCCTTTCAAAACTTCCAGTCGGGTGTAGTCTGTTTGGTATGCTTTGCGAATGTCTTTCAATTGGATCATAGAAATTCTACCATTATCGTGTGTTGCGAATAACACTGTCCACAATGTATTATCTAAAAATATTAGATGACTAACGTGTATCTTACGATTAAATTTGGCATTTATAAGAAGAGGATGACGATAAGACGCTCCTACCCCTACTTTTGTTACAAATCTTTTGTAATTTAAGGCAGCATTTCAGGTACTGGGCCGTTATCCTTTTGGATAGGAATGAGTAAAGATTTACGCACGAGAAAAAAATCCCAAGGCAATGCGAGTAAAAATGCGGATCGTATGGATGTTACTGTTAGTAACGCTAATGGCAGGTTGTGAATTGGCTTCTCCCAAGGACCCTATTATCGTACCCGAAGTAGAGGACGAATTTTATATTGATCTATGGGAAGAATTGAATACCCCGACCGGCAGGGCTTTGACGGTGAAAATCCAATCCATCAAAAACGAGCAATGCCTGAATTATCGCATCGATAATTTCGTTTCAAAAACTGGAAATCGCATAAAAGTTTCGATTAATAGCATTATATCGCCCAGCGATTGCATACCTGGCGCTGCGCCCGTAAAAGCTGATGCCAATGCAGGCAGCCTCCCTTTTGATACCTATGATTTCGATATTGATTTTAAAGGCTTGGTCGTAAATAATGGCTATTTAAGTGTGAATGGTGAGAGTTATGTATTAGATATGAAATCGGAGCATGGCATTGTGGTGGTGCGCGACGAGTTACTGCGCGTGCCGGATAATGCGGTTTGGGGCTACGTTACTTACACCAATGAAAATCTTGCCAATAACTTTATAAATGACTTACAATCAATCAGTAAAACATTAAGTGGGCAACGCGCAGGATATTATGGTCATTTCACCATTAGCCCGTTGGATGGTAAGGTATTTGTGCACCAGCAACCGACCACTTCTTTGGTCAAAACATTTTTATACCGCTTCGATGGCAATGAAAGCACATTGAATGATTTGGTAACAGCACATCGCCAAAGCTATGGCAATCAAATCAGTATCAAGCTGTTAAATGCCAAAGGAAAAGAATTTTAATAATCGGTTAAACGCGCAATTTTGAGGGTCGTTTTTTTTCCTTGCGTTTGCTTTCTTTTAATTCAAAACTGAAGCCCTCTTCTTGAAATTTATGGTATTTTTCTTGGTCAAAACGGTAGAGTTTGGCAGGCCGATGCGCCACGCCTTCCTGCGTTTCATCCAAATCAACCAAAAGATTCATTGAAAGGATTTTCTTTCGGAAATTGCGCTTATCCAGCCCATCATCAGGTTCTAAAATGGCTTCATACAAGTGTTGCAACTCTGTAAGAGTAAACTTGGGTGGTAATAATTCAAATCCTACAGGACGCAAGCGCACCGACCATTTTAATCGCTGAAAACAGGCGTCAAGAATTTCGTTATGGTCGAAAGCCAACTCGTGTACCTTTGCCACCGAGTGCCATTGCGCCTTTTTGGCGATGGATGCTGGTTGAAGGCTATAATCACTAATCTTAATCAAAGAAAAATAGGCAATAGTGATAACTCGCCCAAAAGGATGCCGATTGACCGTGCCAAAGGTTTTTACTTGCTCTAAAAAAACGTGATGCAAACCAGTTAATTCTTCCAAAATCCGCGCCGCAGCGCGATCAAGGTCTTCATTTGGGTGCACGAAATAGCCTGGCAACGCCCATTTGCCTTTGTATGGTTCTTCGCCGCGTTTGATTAGCAATACTTTCAGATCACCTTCATCAAAACCAAAAATGACGTTATCCACTGTAAAAGCAGACTTAAAATAGTTGTCAAATTCCGTCATGTTTTTGTTTGCTTAGTTTCAAATCATTGGTCTGGGAAAATTAAATAAATCTTATCATCCAAACAAGGAACTCACAGTGTAATCATTACACTATCCAAAATATTTCGACAAATGATAGTTTTCAAGCAAAAAAAATACTTCCAAAAAAGGGAAAATATAAAATGAATGGTATGAAAATACTTTGTTAAAAATGTTATATTCTGAAATTGAAAAACGAGTAGGGAGTTATCTCATACGAGACTCGGTTTTATCATTTCGATATGCGGAATGCCGTCTTCGAGGTATTCTTCTCCAATCGATTCAAAACCAAAGGATTGATAAAATTTTAGCAAATATAGTTGTGCCCCGATTTTGACCGCTTCGTTCTCAAAAAGGCGATTGCATTCTATCAAAGCCTCTTGCACCAAAGCGCGCCCAGCGCCTGTACCTCTGGCTTTCGCCGAAGTTGCGATTCGACCAATCGAAGGATAATCTGGGTAGGAAACGCCTTTGGGCAATAAGCGAGCATACGCAATCAATTGATTTTCAGAGTTCAAACCAGTCAAATGCCAGCCTTTCAGGTCTTTGCCATCGGCATCGAGGTAAGGGCAATTTTGTTCTACCACAAATACCTCCTGCCGCAGCGCCATTATTTTATACAACTGAAAAACATCAAGTTGATGGAAAGGCACACACTGGAAGGTCAAATTCATATTATCCGTTATTTGTTTGAAGAATTTCCGATGCAAATGTACAAATACTGTGCGCCCGATATTCAATAACAAATACTACACCCCTCAAAACGTTGGGCATTTCACATCCCCATTTCCTCTTGTTTTCAGACGCCCCTTGCCCCTACCTTGCCAACCGGAACGATGCTCTTTACCGTTTTTGGTGAAACTGAAAGGATTAATTTTGATAGCCATGTAAAAGTCGGCGCTATTAAATTCTGATTTTTTAAAAACGCTATTAAAATCTTCAGTACCAAACCAGAAAAACGCGATGCGTGCGGCCACGCCTACGCGCAGTTGCTGCCAGTCCAACAGAGAAATTGGCACAGCCAGCTCAAACCAGCGTTGCTCAAAGCGTGGCGTAATAGCGGCAATGTTATTGCGACGAATTGCAATTTTTTGGACAGGAACACTTTGTACAATTGCAGCATTTACAAAAAAAGAAGGCAGCACGTTTATATCCGCTTGAGCGCTGAGTGCTGTGGGCAGTCCCATGGCGAAAGAAGTTGCCTGAAGTGAAGCCGAAGGATCATTGAGCAATTGCTCACTAAAAAGGCTTAGGATGGAATCAAGGTCTGCTGCATTTGAAAATTGGTTATAAATATCTAAACTGATCTCTTGAATGTCGTTGGTACGAATCTCGTGTTTTTGAGCGGCGCGATTGAAGCGAATCAGGCCCAAATCAAGTATGGATGCCCCCACTTTCCAGCGGTAAGGACCATCTTCCTCTTCCGAAAAGCTAAATACAAAGCCTAAGTCAAGCCCAGCACCGATGCCGTTGCGTTGCAGTTGCCATTCTTCAGAATCCAAGCCGGCGGAAGCAAAACCATAGCTAAAATCAACCGAAGTGCCGCGCAATCGATTTTCGCGGAGTTGGGTCAGATCAAAATTGCTGTTGTTGCGCATATAAATTGCCTCGTATCCTTGCAAAAATTTCAAGGAAGCGCCAAAACTCATCTCACCGTAGTCATTATAGGCGCGGCGTGCGTAATTCAAGCCAATTTCCGTCCATGACAGAGCGTTGCCATGCGTTGGTTCTACCAAGAGCGGCTCTTCAAAAGGCTGACGATTGTATTCATAATAGCCTAAGGACGATGGTACATCGCGGGCATCAACGGCAGCGCGGGCGCGTGTAAAAAAGCCAACCGTATTATCCTCATTCAATCGAAGCATAAGCGAAGGTCCGAGTACTTGCGTACTGTTGGTAGCATATTTTTTTTGATCATTAAAATAGAAATCCACTACAATGGTATTGGGTGCAGGCTCTTTGTTGGCTTCCCGCAATAGCGACCGCAGCTCTACGCCTTCGGGGTTTTGTAGCAAATCGAGCAAGCGAAAATTTTCAATAAAAGCGTAATTATTGTCAAAAAACTGCCCAAACTCCAATAGATTTGCATCCCAGGCGAAAGGCGTGGTGTGGCTATTGGCCGGGTTGAGCAATAAACTGTTGATACCCCCATAATTGCTGGTGCGAATGCCTAATTGTTCTTGCGCGTGTAAATTTGTACAAAACAAGTATGCAGAAGTTATGAAGATCGCTATTTTTTTCATGCAAATGGATTTCTCAGTGTTCCAACGTTTTACAACTATTTATTATGGCGTTATATATGTTAAAATAAATCCAATATCTTCGGCAAAAAAATAATCAATCCTACTGTAGCCGCCCCAAACGCTACCAAGAGTACGCCTGCAGCCGCGACATCCTTAGCTTTTCCTGCCAAAGGGTGATACCCAGGCGACACCAAATCGGTGAGGTATTCCAAAGCAGTATTCAAAGCTTCGGCCGCCAGCACAATGGTGATAGAAAGTACTATAAGGCACCACTCCATCCTACTCAATTTAAAAAAAATGCCTGCAGTAATGACGATAAGTGTTGCGATGAGGTGGAATCGCGTGTTTGGTTGGGTTTTTATCAAATCAAATAATCCGGCGAAAGCGTATTTAAAACTATTGAGACGTTTGTTGAACATTGCTGCTCCTTTGTTGATTGTCAAATTGATACGTTCCCACGATACCCAGATGCGTAGTGGAAGCGCTGCTGATCGTCTCAAAATTAATACATTTGAAATGATTAGAATAAAATATATGATCGAAAGGGTAATCGAATAAAGAGAAATACCCATGTGGTGAGGTCGGCATGATGCCTCTGCGGCTATCGTTGAGACCCGTTATTTGTTTGAATTGCTGCAAATCTTTCGACCAGGAAACGACGTGGTAATCGCCAAACACGAGCAACGGCACTTGAATGCCATTCAAACCTTGCGCAAATAGGCGAATATTTTCTTTGATTTCATTATAAGTAGCCTCGTCGGAAGCAGGATAGAAATAAGGATTCACAAAATAGATTTCCCTCGTCCCAACCTCAAGATCGGGTATTTCCATTTTACCAGCGATGCCTGGTGTGTTGGGAAGATGGGCTTCTCGTAGTATTTTAAAAGGGAAACGCGAGAACAACACCATCGCCATATCTTGGGAACTATCCTTCAGGCAATGCACACTTTGGTATCCGCAGCAAGTAAAAAAATTTTGAATGCTATTGACGGAATCCAACGGAACTTCTTGTACAGAAATAACATCTGCCTGAGATTGGAGCATAATGACTAATTCTGAATCTATGGGCTGATTATCAATCGGATTCGCATAGCTGAATTGTGCTATTTTGACCAAAGAATCACTGGTTTGCTCCGCATTTTTTAAAGGCGCTTCTATACGATCATTTAACAAAAGGCACAGCGTTGCGCAGGCAGCAAAACTGACCATCATCAAGCGTTTCCAATTAAAGAAAAAGAAAATCAATCCGCAGAACAAAAAACAAAATATAATAATATTCGTGTGCTCTTCCCACCATTTAAAAAAGAAGCCTTCCGATGGAAAAATACACCATAGCGTAGCGAGTGAAAAGACCACAGCAATGGCAAATTCGTAGATAAGATTATTCCTTGATTTCGCGTACATATACCTTTCCTTTTGGCTGAATACCAATAAAATGTGTACCAGGGCAAGGTAAGGTTTGTGAAGAGTTCTAAAATTGTTAGGTTGTTCAAGCAGAAGTGAAATCGTATAAAAAGCTTATGCCGAACAAAAATACATAAATTTATTATAATTATGTACATTTTAATCCAACTTTCCAGCTAAAACACAAGTTAATTTATTTTGCTCCACTCGTCCGCCCGGGCTGAAAAGCTCTGTCCATATTATATATATGCCAATACGAGCCTTCGTAGCATCATCGGTTGTGCCATCCCATTTGAAACTGCCCTGCGCAGCGAGCGATTCATTATCAATCAAGCGTTTGACCATTCTGCCTTGTGCATCAAAAATGCGGATATTGACAGAAAGCCCCGGTTGATCGGCGTTGTATTCAATAATAAGGACATCTTCAAATCCATCGCCATCAGGTGAAAAAGTACTATTAGAAAGATTAATAATTTTATTTGTATTATTATTACTTGTAAAAAACTGCGAATTCTGATATCCGGGCGTTGCAAAACCAACAGTGGATGCCGCAGAGTGCCAGTTGCCGTTGCTTTGGGTCGGTGTTGTAGGCGAAAGTCGTTCGAGCGATACCCCTTCATCGTCATCAAGCAAAGCAAAATGTAAATCATCAGAATAATCAAAAGAATCAATAGTAGCGCCAGCGAATCGAATAGTGACATTGCCTTTGTCATCATCGAAAGTAGGCAGATTATTGTCTAATAATGCTTCGAGGTTTGGTACATTATAAATACTGCCAATGCTTTTAGAATCTTCGGCGATAGCGACATAAGCGCCGGGCAACAAGAAAAAATCTGTTTTTATCACTTGAAGCGTATCACCGGAAGTTTTTTGCTGATTTTCAATTTCCAAGCCATTCAGATTAAATATTTTATTTGAAATATTATACAATTCAACAAAATCGCTGCCGCCGGTCTCCGGATTAAATAATATTTCATTGATTATTACATCGCCGGGCATCATCGTTTGAATATCAAAGAAAATGAGCGTCGCCGTCTGATTCATACTCCTATTTCCACCTAAGTCCGCTACGTTATTCGAAGTAAGCGTATAAGTTTGTCCACTTTGCAGAGGGGAATTCAGTTCTAAAAAAATGGTAGTCGGCGCCACTAAAATCGCGCTTTTCGGATTGCCGATATTATTATTGATATTGTAATTATTGACATTTTGGGCGCTATTCGCGTCAAGTGGCTCATCAAAATTCAATTCTACTTCGGTCGCAGAAATGGCTTCTGCGTTAAGTAAAATTGGAGGCGTTGTATCCATGAACAAAGGATCGACCGACACATCATCGAAGAAAAATGCTTGATTTCTGGTGCTTGTATAGCGACAGTAAAACCCAAAATAATTTCCGGTAGCATAAGTAGCGTCGGCGGCGCTGCCTTCTGTTTGAAAATTAGTTCCACCTTCATAATCGGCAAAAAGTGTCCATTCGCCTGCCGTAGTGCGCGTTACGCGTACCCGTGCCAGCACAGGGTCGGTGCCGGCTTTGCCCATAGCGCCACCCAATAAGAGTTGGGAAGTACCCCCATCTTGTCTATAGAGTTCCAGTGAATCATTATTGCCGGAAATACCTCCGATTTTGAGGTAATAACCATTTAAATTTCCAGATAAATCAGGCTGGGAAGCCATTAAATAAACCCTTCCAAAATTGGTGGTGGAAGCGGCAAAAGCCATGCGGATGTAAAATTCCCAAGTAGTATTTTCGTTAATAGAGGTAGCCGCCGCCACTGAAAGATAAGCCGTATTATTGGTTTCCGGGCTGTTGTGTTGCAATTGCAATTCGCCGCTTGCGTTCACGATAAAGCGATCTATGTGGCCGATCCATTCAGGATTGGAACTAAAATTGCTATCAGCGAAGTTATCTATCAATTGACTATGAGCATAATTTGCCAGGATTAGGCAGCAAAACAAAAAAATCATTGGTTTCATATTCAAAAATAGTAATAAACTAATAATGCCCGTATATTTGCGCGGCAATTTTGATAGTTGATGGTTGAAATGTTGAATCGTTGATCATAAAAGTCAACCTGTCAACCTTTAAGCCTTTAAACCGGAAAAATATGAAAGTAGCAGTTGTAGGAGCCACAGGCCTGGTAGGTGGCGTTATGCTGGAAGTATTGAAAGAACACAACTTTCCGTACGAAGAACTATTATTGGTCGCTTCGGAACGCTCTGCCGGAAAACAAATGGATTTTGATGGCAAAACCTATACCGTTATTGGTATGGAAGATGCAATCCGAGAGCAGCCGGACGTAGCAATCTTCTCCGCTGGTGGTAGCACTTCTTTAGAATGGGCGCCCAAATTCGCGGAAGCGGGCATTACTGTTATTGATAATTCTTCCGCGTGGCGTATGGATCCGACCAAAAAATTGGTGGTGCCGGAAATCAATGCAAATGAATTGACTGCCGAGGATAAAATTATCGCCAATCCAAACTGTTCGACGATCCAAATGGTGCTGGCGCTCGCGCCTTTGCACCGTTCTTATGGTATCAAACGCCTCGTTATTTCTACTTATCAATCCTTTACTGGCACAGGCATGAAGGCAGTGAAACAGTATAATCTTGAGAAAAAAGGATTTAAGCCTGAAAAAGAAGAAATGGCTTACCACTACCCGATTTTTGAAAATGTGATTCCGCAATGCGATGTCTTTCTCGAAAATGACTACACCAAAGAAGAGATGAAACTGGTGAACGAAACCAGAAAAATCCTTGGTGATCAGAATATTCGCATCACCGCTACGACTGTGCGTGTGCCTGTAGATGGCGGGCACTCTGAGTCGGTAAACGTCGAATTTGAAAAGCCTTTTGAGGTAAAGGATATAAAAAAATTATTAAGTGAAATGCCCGGGGTCGTAGTGATGGATGATGTTGCCAATTTTAAATATCCAATGCCATTATTATCCAAAAATAAAGACGAAGTATTTGTAGGTCGAATTCGCCGCGATGAATCAGTGGAAAATGGTTTGAATCTTTGGATTGTGGCGGACAACCTGCGTAAAGGTGCTGCAACCAATGCAGTGCAGATCGCAGAATATCTATTGGCACACAAAATGATTGGCAGTTCGACCTTGGCGGTTTGATTTATTGTAAATAGGTTTCAGGCGTCCTAAAAGGCCGAAATAGTTTCCAATAGGATTTATCAAAAGACGAATATTTCGAGAAAAAAACGACAAAAGTTGGCCGTTGCCTGTCAATTTTTTAAATTTGATAGAAAATCAGTTACTTGTGTCACATTGACTACATTTTTATAACGAAAATTACGAGAAACATCTATGAAACCCAGGTTGGTGCTGTGGGGAAATGATGCCCAAAACGAACGTGTATTGATTGCTTTGGAATTGCGACCGGACGACAACAAGGTAAATGTTTATACTTTTCCCGAAAACGTTGTTACCGAAGAATTCCATCAAAAAATGATGGACGACTGGCGCAACGGTACGCCGCTCGATTTCCCGGAAGGTTATACAACAACCGAGCGGGAACTCACCGTTAGCGAAAGCCTCCTCCCCGAAGACCTCAAAGTAGAGCGCGCAGATGTGGTACAACGTGCCCAAACCGAATGGCATTTTATGGTGCTATCCGCCAAGTTGAATGAAGCTTATAGCAATGAAGTAAGCGAGCTCAAAGACCGAGTGGAAAAGCTCGAATCCTACGACAACGATATTTGGGACGAACTCAAAGGTTTCTGGGATAAAGTTCAGAATCAGGTACGCGACCGCAACCTGCTGAGAGAGCATTCCGATAATCTGCGTGACGCTATTAACGGGCTTTTTGCTCGGATGAAAGAAATGCGCTCCAAGCTGGATGAGCAATTCGATAAGGTCTCAAAAGACAACTACGATCGGTTTATGGACTTGCTCGCCAATGTAGAAAAGAAAATTACCGATGGGTTACGCCTTGCCCCGATTTTTGATGAATTAAAAGAACTCCAACGCAAATTCCGTGATTCTAAACTGAGCCGCGATCATCGCACCAAAGTATGGGAACGCTTGGACGCTGCTTTCAAAATGGTGAAGGAGAAACGCTTTGGCCCCGAAACGGGGGATGACCGTTCGCCTGGCGATCGTTTGCAGCGTCGCTACGAAGGTTTAGTTTCTGCTATTGAGAAAATGGAACGTTCCATCAGGCGCGACCGCGATGATTTGGATTTCCAATCGCGCAAAATCGAACGTACGGATGGGCAATTGGAAGCGCAAATTCGACAGGCTAAAATTAAAATGATCGAAGAGCGCATTCGCTCCAAGGAGGAGAAACTCAATGAAATGGTGGGCACTAAGACAGAATTAGAGCAACGCATAACGCAGCAACGTCGGAAAGACTAGGAGCGCGAGAAGATGGAAGAAGCCAAAAAAGCTGCTCAGAAAAAAATTGAGCAGGAAATGAAAGCCCGCGAAGAAGCGCTGAAAGAGGAAGAGGATAAATTGGTAAAGGCCGCCGAACAAATCGTAGGTGAAAAAGGGATGAAAGAAGAAGAGCCTGCTGCGGAGGCAATCCTTGAAGTGCAGGAACCGTTGGAAGAAGAGTCCCTTATTGAAGATGCGCCAGCCGCAGAAGAAAATTCAGAAGATAACACCACGGTCTTTGAAAAAATTCAAGACGCATTTGAGGATGCGGTTGATACCATGAAAGCAGTGGCAGAAGTGGTAGAAGAAAAGGTAGAAGACGCTTTGGAAGATTTTCTTGGTGATAAAGATGAAGACGATAAGGAAGAAGCTGATGTAGAAGAAAAATCGGAGGAAGAAAGCGACGATGACAAAGTAAAAGATTGATTATCAAAAACATATACTTGTAAAAAAGCTTCCAATGTCTACTGTTGGGAGCTTTTTTTTGTCAATACCCGGAGAAAAAAATGAAAATATTTTTTCAAAAAAAACTTAATTTCATTTTTATAAAATTCACATTTTATATTTTCAATTGCCTGATTTTAAAGAAGTATTAAAAATATAATGAGAATGTTTTTTTCACAAAGCTGTATTTTTGTCTTTGTTCTAAGCAAATAGTCGCTGCATATTTGTATCGTGATTGGTAGATAAATGAGGACGAACGGAAAAGCTGGTTAAAAGAACTGGCAAACAAAGTTGAATATGTTCATGGGATTATAATTTGTTGGTGGTAAGTCGTCCCGAACAATCGTTCGGGACGATGCACACTTCTCAGGTTTCAATCCCGAATAAAGATAAATCGCATCGCAAAAAAAAGAGGCGAATTGGTACTTCGCCTCCGGATTTAGGTCATGCTCATGGGATTATGCCTGTTATTCAGGCGTTGAGATTACAATTTGTTTGATATAGCGCAATAGTAGTTTTAGTGATTTTGACGATGCGAAGATACACCACTTATCTGTCATATTCAAAATATTAACAGATTATTTGGTGATTTTTTTGATTTTGGATATGTTCATGGGATTATAATTTTGGGGGTCGTACTATGAAAAGTACGACTTTTTTTTTGCTTGTATCTCAGCTTCAATATTTTATCTCAATAAGATTTTAATCATATCAATATTTTTCTATTGATCGAAAATAAAAAAGCCTTCTAAAATATTTTGGAAGGCTTTTTTATAATAATTCAAATTGTCATCCCATCAACAAAGCCTTCATATCCACACGTTTACGTACGATTTCTTCCACTTTATCAATCGGCACACGTTCCTGCTGCATCGAGTCACGTTCGCGGATAGTCACAGTATTATCTTCTAATGTTTCAAAATCAACGGTGACGCAATACGGCGTCCCAATCGCATCCTGGCGACGGTAGCGGCGGCCAATCGCATCTTTTTCATCGTATTGACACAAGAAAGAAAACTTCAATTTATCAATAATTTCGCGGGCTTTACTCGTGAGTTCTTCCTTATTTTTCAATAGTGGCAGCACTGCGCATTTCACAGGTGCAAGCGCCGGATGTAATTTCAGAACCGTTCTTGTTGAATCTTCGCCTTGTGCATCAGGTACGGTTTCTTCAATTAAATTATTACTTAGCATGGACAAAAACATTCGGTCGCAGCCGACAGATGTTTCCACCACATACGGCACATAGTTTTCGTTAAGTTCGGGGTCGAAATATTGCAATTTTTTACCCGATAATTCTTGGTGGCTGGTCAAGTCAAAGTCGGTACGCGAATGAATCCCTTCCAATTCCTTGAATCCGAAAGGAAATTCAAACTGAATATCTACCGCTGCATTGGCATAATGTGCTAAATTATCGTGGTCCTTAAAACGCAATTTTTCAGCAGGTGTGCCGATGGCCAAGTGCCATTTCATGCGGGTTTCCTTCCAATAATTGTACCATTCCATCTCTGTACCGGGCTTCACAAAGAATTGCATTTCCATTTGCTCGAATTCGCGCATTCTGAAAATGAATTGTCGCGCTACGATTTCGTTTCTGAAAGCCTTCCCAATCTGCGCAATTCCAAAAGGTACTTTCTGGCGGGTCGTTTTTTGCACATTTAAAAAATTCACAAAAATACCCTGGGCCGTCTCTGGCCGCAAGTACAGCTTGCCTTCCTCGCCCGCAATATTGCCCAATTGCGTAGAGAACATCAAATTAAACTGGCGCACTTCTGTCCAATTACGCGAGCCTCCTTCGGGGTCGCCGATCTCCAATTCGTCGATCAGATTTTTTAAACCCGCCATATCGTTGGCGCTCATGGCAGTGGCTAAACGCTTGCTAACTTCCTCATATTCAGTTGTATATTTTACAACGCGCTCGTTGGTCTGGCGAAACATTGCTTCATCAAAGGACTCACCAAAACGCTTCTGCGCTTTTTCAACTTCCTTGTTGAGTTTATCTTCGATTTTATCCAAATAACCTTCCACCAACTGGTCGGCACGGTAGCGTTTTTTGCTGTCTTTGTTGTCAATCAAGGGATCGTTGAATGCATCCACGTGACCAGAGGCTTTCCAGGTTTTTGGGTGCATAAAAATCGCCGCGTCGATGCCGGTAATATTTTCGTGCATTTGCACCATCGAACGCCACCAATATTCTTTGATATTATTTTTTAATTCTACCCCATTCGGGCCGTAGTCGTATACCGCGCTTAATCCATCATAAATTTCACTCGATTGATAAATAAAACCGTATTCCTTGCAGTGGGCAGTCAGTTTTTTGAACAAATCCGCTTGTTGACTCATGTGTTGAGGTTTGAGGTTTGAGGTTTGAGGTTTGAGGTTTGAGGAACAAAAAGCCGCAAACAAGAAACCTGAAACGATTTAGAAGCCGCAAATTTCGCAAAAAATCGAGCTTATTGAAATGGAATCAGGAATAAATTCTGTTTAGGAGGTTCTAAAAATGTCCGCTTAGCTACGAATGCTTAGAGTGATAAGGATGCACTTAAACAAATAAGCGCTTTTATATATTTTATTTGCTGCTAAATGTCTGATTCGTATGGAATTTAAAACACAGTTTGCCGCCCTTTCGGGCAATGCAATTTATCTCGAGGATGATATCGCTACAATCGAAGATTACTTGAGTAGCCAACATTGGTTGAAGCATAAGGAACAAGTCATCCGCTTGGAAAAACCTGGTGAAGGAAACATGAATTTTGTACGCCGAATTATTACCAATCAACGAACGTTCATCCTCAAACAGGCACGCCCTTGGGTAGAAAAATACCCGCAGATAGCTGCTCCCTTAGAACGTATTAGCGTAGAAATGCAGTTTTATCGTGTTATTCAACAGGACACTTTTTTGACAAAGTACACACCTCAACTGCTTTATTTTGATACCACAAATTATGCATTAGCATTAGAAGATTTAGGCGAAAGCGCTGATTATACTTTTTTGTATGAAAAAGACAACGCTTTGATTAATAAAGATTTGGAAAGCTTGATTCAGTTTTTAAATCATTTGCACCATCAATCTTTTTCAACAGAAGAAAAAAAGCATTATCCTTCCAATCAAGTACTCAAAACGCTGAATCACGAACATATTTTTCACTTTCCTTATTTGTTGGAGAATGGTTTTGATTTGAATCAAATCCAACCTGGTTTGCAGGAGACGGCGCTTCGCTACAAGCATGACCAGGTACTCAGGGAAATTATTTTGGATTTGGGTGAAATTTACCTCGGCAGCAGTGGTACGCTTTTGCATGGCGATTATTACCCTGGCAGTTGGTTGCGCGCCAATGATCGGGTGTATGTGATTGACCCCGAATTTTCTTATTTTGGCAGGGCGGAGTTTGATTTGGGTGTTTTTTTGGCGCATTTAAAGATGGCCCAATTGCCCGAAAGCACGATCCAAAAAGTAAAGTCGGAGTATCAATATTCAGCAAATTTTGATGAAGATCTATCAGATGCCTTTAGCGGAGTGGAAATGCTGCGTCGGATTATCGGCTTGGCGCAATTGCCACTTGATTTGAATTTGAAGGAAAAACAAGAATTGCTGGAAGAAGCTCGGGCATTGATTTTGGGATAAAATAAATTTTATGAACCCATATTCTATGATAATCAGAATCACTTTTTTTGTTGCAATTCTACTGATTGGAATCGCCTGCTCCAAAGAAAAATCATCCGATAAGCCCAAACCGCCCGTTTTCTCAAAAGTGGATTGGGCGATGTACTTCGATACCAGCTATACCGAAGAAAAATTGTATGATCGGATACTGGGAACGCTGCTGGGGTCCGCTATTGGTGATGCGATGGGTGCTCCTACCGAAATGTGGCACAAGAATGATATTGCAATTGACTATGGTTTTGTAGATAGCCTTACGCGTGTTTTCCGCGAAGCTTCGCCCGAAGGCCCGTGGGATATGAATTTGCCAGCCGGCGGCACCACCGACGATACCCGTTGGAAGCATTTTGCTGTCCAATTTCTCATTCAAAGCGAAGCAAAACGCTCGCCCCGCGCCGCACCACTCTTGAATCCGCGTAATTTCGCCCAAGAAATTGTAAATCAATACCTTTCGGAAATCGAATCCTTAAAAACAACGGATAGTTTCGAGCCAGAACCCTTTGAAATCAGCGCCCGACGCATGGCTTGGCTACAGGAATGGGCGTTGGTGGCGAAGCCTTATGCGGAAGGAAATATAGATGAATATGCTTATGCGTTGCATCATTTTTATGGTGGCGAAATGACTTGCGCCGGAATGCTGTACGCGCCGATTATTGGAGCATTTTATCCTGGCAAACCGGAAATTGCGTACGAAGAGGCCTACAAACTGGGGCTTTTTGATTTGGGCTATGCCCGCGATATTACTGCGTTGACGGCAGCTATGACGGCTGCGGCTCTTCATTCTCAGCCCTCGCAAGATTCAATCCTCGATGTGATTATTTCGGTTGATCCGAATGATTATTTTAAAAGTCGCCTGGTGAGTCGGGTTGCTTATCGTTGGCTTTGGTACGCCAAGCGCATGGTTTATGAAGCAAATCAGATTACCAAAGAAGATTTACCAGGATTAAAACTCAAATTGCCCAAAAATTATCCTTACGATTCCTTGTATTTTGCTCGAACGCAAAAAGTGTATGAATCACTCGACGAACATTTGCAGGATGCGCCTTTCCACGCCGGTGAAATTCATTTAATTAACCTTACTGCGCTGGTATTCAGCGAAATGGATTTTCAGAAATCGATAGAGTTTGTGACGAATTATGGTCGAGATAACGACACGGTCGGTGCGATAACCGGCGCGATTGCAGGGGCTTACTGTGGCGCAAGCAAACTTCCACTCCATTTGAAAGCACAGGTTTTAAAAGTGAATAAAGAACAATTGAATATTGATATTGAGCAATTGGCAAAAGAGTTGACCGCGCTTATTATTCGTAGAAAAGATGCGATGTAAAGACTAAAAGAACTGAATATAATCGTTAAAAATAGGGGGAAGCCTTTAGTAATTGCATCTTAACAATAAAAACAAAACATGAGAAAGATATTTTTCATTCGATTATCCTTATTAGCGCTTTTGATCAGTTGGTCAATTGGTCACTCAGTTGCTCAGTCAGATTACAAATTGGACTATTTTGATGAGATTTCCGTTGCCGGAAATATCGAAGTGTTATTAGTAAAAGGCGACGCTGAGAAGGCAGTCATGCAAACCTATGGCATCCCAGAGGATGAAGTCAATATCAGTGTGAAAAGCCAAACCCTCAAGTTGAGTCTGCTCAATTCACTTTTTTATAAAAACAAAAATGAGCGCGTGCGCATCACGGTTACGTATAAAGAATTGCGCTCTATTCGTGCGAATGCTGGAGCAGAAATTAAATCCGATGAAATCATCGAAGCTGATTTATTGGAAGTACACGCTGGCAGTGGCGCCCAAGTCAATTTACAAGTGAAAGTCAACAAATTAGATGGTAGCGCGACAGAAGGGGGCATCCTGCAATTGAAAGGAGAAGCGGAAAATCAAAAAGCACAAGCCAACACCGGCGGGCAATATCGGGCCTTTGACGTGGAATGCAAAAATACGTATGCGCGGGCAGGCACAGGCGGCGAGGTCGAAATTGTAGCTCGTGAAAGCTTGGATGCATATGCAAGTCTTGGCGGGCAGATTGAGTACAAAGGCGACCCTGACGAACGTTATCACCGCAAATTCATCGGCGGAGAAGTACGAAAAGTTAATTTTTAAGTTGAACTTAAAGCATTAGCGAATTGATGGAGGATCTGGTATCTGTATCTTTTTTTGATAAAGCAAAAAGACAAAATAAATTTTATACAGACAGGATTCTTAGGATGATCGGGAATTTTTGGCGCCCCAAATCTTTGCTCTAAGCACATTGCTGCTTATCCTGGTATCCTGTCTATTTTTCAAGGTTCACTTAACTTAAATTTGTTTTCATACTTACAAACAAATATTTAAGCAGCTTTGAGTTGCGCCAATTTAGAGCGCGTGAGTTTTTCTTCAGCGTAGAGCCGCGAAATTTCAAATAACCGCACCTCGTTTTGTGAAGGCAATTCAAACATCGCGTCGGTCATAATCGCCTCACAAATGGAACGCAAGCCACGCGCGCCGAGGTTGAATTCGAGTGCTTTTTCAGCGATGTATTCAAGTGCATCTTCTGTAAAAGAAAGTTTGATGCTTTCCAGATCGAAGAGTTTTTCGTATTGGCGAATAAGTGAATTTTTTGGTTCAATCAAAATACGCTTCAAAGCGTCCAAATCCAATGGATCGAGGTGTGCGAGTACTGGCAAACGGCCAATTAACTCCGGAATTAAACCAAACTTGCGCACATCCTGGTGGTTGATGTATTGTAATAAATTATCTCGATCGAATTTTACTTCTTCTGATTTATACCCAATCACTTGAGTATTGATGCGGCGAGCCACGATTTTGTCAATGCCATCAAATGCGCCGCCACAAATGAAAAGGATATTTTCGGTATTAACCTTTACCAATTTTTGCTCCGGATGCTTGCGTCCGCCTTGCGGGGGTACGTTGACTTCGGTGCCTTCGAGCATTTTCAGAAGCGCTTGTTGCACGCCTTCGCCCGATACATCGCGCGTGATGGAAGGATTATCACTTTTGCGCGCAATTTTGTCAATTTCATCTATGTAAACAATACCACGCTCTGCCGCCGACACATCATAATTGCATACTTGTAACAAGCGACTCAGAATACTTTCTACATCTTCGCCCACATAGCCTGCTTCGGTAAATACCG
Organism: Saprospiraceae bacterium; assembly: GCA_033761835.1. GTDB lineage: Bacteria > Bacteroidota > Bacteroidia > Chitinophagales > Saprospiraceae > JADJNW01. Next base: position 15,963 of record JANRME010000288.1, on the reverse strand, counting down.
TCGCATCTACAATCGCAAAAGGCACATTAAGCAGTTTAGCAATAGTTTTGGCTAATAGGGTTTTCCCCGTACCGGTTTGCCCAACAAACAAAATATTGGATTTTTCGATTTCAACTTCAGAGTGTTTGGGCTGGCGCAGGCGTTTGTAATGATTATAAACTGCTACAGAAAGGACTTTTTTGGCATCGTCCTGTCCGATGACGTATTGATCGAGGTGTTCTTTAATGTCGCGGGGCGTAATGTTTTCAGGTAGTACAAAATGCCGCCCGCCTTTTGCATCCGAGCGCTTGCGTCCGTACAATTCTTCTTCGATAATTTCACCTGCTTGTTCTACACAGGCTTCGCAAATATGGCCTTCGATACCGGCAATGAGGATCAGGGCTTCGGATTTATCTTTTCCGCAAAAGGAACACCTAAAATTCTGTTTGTTGTTGGTACGTCGCATTATACTATCCGCTTTGGTTTTATTTTCTTAAAAAGTCAGAACAGAGGGGTCAGATGATAAAAATCGCTAACTTCTTTTCCGGCTTCTCTATTCTAACTTCTAAAAGAAACAACCGGAGATGCTGCTTCGTTGAATGCTCATCTCCGGCAGTTGATGTTTATAAAAGTTTATACGTCTTTTTTAGACGGGTTTCTTTCTAATACTTCGTCGATCAAGCCGTATTCCTTAGCTTCCTGCGAAGTCATCCAATTGTCGCGGTCACAATCTTTTTCAATTTTATCGTAAGGCTGACCGGTATGGTTACTCAGGATGTCGTACAATTCTTTTTGCTGGCTCTTGGCAAGTTTGTAGTAAATTTCCATATCGCTCAATTGTCCCTGCATTCCGCCCAGCGGCTGATGAATCATCACACGGCTGTGGTGAAGGCAAGTACGCTTACCTTTCGTGCCGGCTGCTAATATAACCGCCCCGAAAGAAGCCGCCATACCCGTGCAGATCGTTCCCACGTCGGGCGACACAAATTGCATCGTATCATAAATACCCAAACCAGAGAAAACCGAGCCGCCTGGGCTGTTGATATAAATCTGAATGTCGCGCTTGGGGTCGGTAGATTGCAAGAACAGCAACTGCGCCTGTACTACGTTGGCAACATAATCGTTAATTGCTACCCCCAAAAAGATAATGCGATCCATCATCAAACGAGAGAATACATCGAGGCCGATAATGTTCATTTGGCGCTCTTCGATCACATTAGGCGTGAACGCTTGAATATTGGGAATGGTTGCCATGCTTTGCTCGGCGTACTTTTCTAAGTGCATACTACTCATGCCCAAGTGGCCGGTAGCATATTTCATGAATTCATCCTTGTGAAACATAAGGTTCGTTTTTTGTGAATTGTTACTTGGTTCGTAAAAGTCAAAAACTGCAGTTTTGTAATACGAAATTAATAACAACTCGACTTTGCTCTGGTTGAATGAGGTCTTTCAACACAATAAACTATTGGCAAATATTCGTCAAAAATAAAGATTCCCAGTACATAAGGGAACTTTTTATTTTGTCAAATTATTATTTTTTATAATATATCTCATCGCCCCTCCTTTTCTCTCTACCACTCTACTCCTCCTCTTCCAAGTCCATCACAGGCGATTCCTGCTCAACGCGAGCCTTGGCGCGGGCTTCTTCAAGTACCCCCATAAATGCTTCGCGTTCAATTGGTTTTGGCACAAGTGTTACAATTCCAGTGATCGCCTCATGCAGTTTATCCACTAACAAATCTTCGTACACTTCGTTGATTTGTTTTTGATCTTTCATCAAACGATCCACCGCAGCATCTACTAAATCTGGCATTCCGTAAGAGCCGAAATACTCGCGCACGCGCTGCGCAAAGGATTCCCGAATATCCTGTTCACTAATGTCAATATCAAAATGACGGGAAAGTTTGTTTTTCAGCAGCGTCCATTTCAGGTTTTTGGCAAAGGTTTCGTAATCACGCTCGATCATTTCGTCGCTCAACTTTTCATTAGCAGCTTTCAGCCAGCGCTTCAGAAAACCATCAGGCAATGGCAATTCATTCACTTCCATCAGGCGCTCCTGAATGTCGCGGAACAAAAGTGCATCGGCTTGTTTATTGTAAAAAACCTCAATGTCTTTGCGGATTTCTGCTTTGGCTTCTTCCTCGTTGCTCACTTTCCCTGGTCCAAAAGCTTTGTCAAAAAAATCCTGATTTAATTCCGAAGCCTCATAACGCGAAGCCTCGGCGATGGTGAGTTCAAACTCCTGCCCGATCTGCGTATCGTGATCATCGTGATCTAATTTAAGTAAATGATGGCGGATATAATGCTCATCAGGTTCGTTGAAAAGCTCATAAATATTGGCGCGGAGCGTGTCGCCTATCTTTTTGGTAAACAGCTCAGCTTTAAAAGACTCGTTTTGAATTTCATTCATAGGAATCTCAAAATTAGTCTCTAAACCACCTTCCTTCAACGCATCACCGGCCAATTCCTTTGCGTCAAATTTCACAAAATCGCCCTCTTGAATATTACCTTCCGCCGAGACACGCTCGCCCATGCGCGCGCGTAAGCCAGCAAAGTCCTCCTCCACTAAATTAGCCGGTATTTCCACTGCATAACGTTCGTATGTATCTTCGGGCGAGATGCCCTTCAATTCAAATTGTGGCGCGATACCAAGATCAAATTTAAACACAAAGTCCTGTAAATCCTTTACATCCAGGTCGTTCGGAATATTGTCTTCTGAGGGCAGCGGTTGCCCCAGAATTTCTATTTTTTGATCTTCGATATAGCCAAAGATTTCCTTTTGCACCATTTTATCAATCACCTCAGCTAAAACGCTTTTGCCGTACATTTTGCGTAGCACATTGGCAGGGGTTTTGCCTTTGCGGAAGCCTTTAAGACTGACATTTTTGCGATATTTTTGCAGTTCTTCTTCAAACTGCGCTTCGTAATCCTCTTTTTCAATCGTAACGGTGACCGTTGCATTCAGCGCGTCAATGGCTTCTTTTTCTATCTTGGGCATAAAACTATATATTGATGATTTTGAACAAAAGGATGATACATTATTTGATGGGAAAAAGTTTATATGTTTGAAGTTTCTGTTTGATGTTTCAAGTTCTCGCTGTGTCGGGTCAATTCAAATCAAAGCACGAGCATAATCTATACGAATCGCTTGAGGCACAACTTGTTGGCGCTGATTTTTGTTTTAAAATATGAAGGTAAAATGTAGAGCCGCTAATCCTTATTTACATTTTGCATTGAGCGTTTTACATTTTGACTTTCAAAAGTGCGGATAGAGGGACTCGAACCCCCACGCCTTGCGGCACTAGATCCTAAGTCTAGCGCGTCTACCAATTTCGCCATATCCGCATTCAGATTTGGATGAAAAGCAAAAGCGTACTTCGTATTTTCTAATTTCTAAAACCCTTTTTTGAAAAGCGATTGCAAAGATACAATCTTTTTCAGGAAAAAAGCCATTTAAAATGCTGATTTTATAAAATCAAAATCGTATAAGTGTACATGATGAACCGAATTTTTGTTTTAGATTTGTACAATGACCCTTTTTGTAAAACAAACACGAATTCGTTCCGTATAAAATTATTAAGACTTTAGATGATGGACTTTAGACATTAGATGACGACACAAAACAAGAAATATTCTTCTAATATCTAAATATCTAACATCCAACTTCCAACACATTCCCATGAATATTAAAAAGCAGGATTGTTATGACCATTACGACCGACGTACCGTTGTTGAAACAACAACCCGAAGAAAGACTGATCCAGAATGCGTACCGAAAGCTCCTGCGTTCAATTAAAAGTGAATTGGATAATGAAGATCGGCAGCATATTCGTATGGCTTACGAACTGGCAGTGGAAGCCCACAAAACCCAGCGCCGTAAGTCGGGCGAGCCTTATATTTTGCATCCAATTGCAGTAGCGACGATTTGTGCGGAGGAGATTGGACTGGGCCCTACTGCCATTGTGGCGGCCTTGCTGCACGATGTAGTAGAAGATACTTCGATTAAACTGGATGAAATCAAAGAGCGATTTGGTGAACGGGTGGCTAAAATTGTAGATGGCTTGACCAAACTGGACAGTGCCTACAACGCTGAAAGCCCTCAGGCTGAGAATTTCCGAAAAGTACTGAGTACGTTGGTCGATGATGTCCGCGTAGTACTCATCAAAATGGCGGATCGGCTACACAATATGCGTACACTCGGCTCGATGCCTCGCCACAAGCAATTGAAAATCGCAGCTGAAACGAGTTATATATATGCGCCTCTGGCGCATCGCTTGGGTTTGTACAATTTCAAGACTGAGTTTCTGGATTTGTGTATGAAAATTACCGATCCGGAGGCCTATCATGATATTGCATCAAAACTACAACAAACCAAACGCGAACGCAACCGCTACATCAGCGAATTTATTAAACCTTTGGACTATCGCTTAAAAGAGTTAGGCATACCTTATAAAATCTTTGGCCGGCCCAAGTCTATTTATTCAATTTTTAATAAAATCAAGAAAAAACAGGTGCCTTTTGAGGAGATTTATGACCTTTTTGCGGTGCGCGTGATCCTCGATGTGCCTTTAGATAAAGAAAAACTCTATTGCTGGCAGGCGTATTCGATTGTGACCGATGTACACCGACCATTGCCGGAAAGGCTAAAAGACTGGATTACCGTGCCAAAATCCAATGGTTATGAGTCTTTGCATACAACTGTGATTGGCCCGAAGGGGCGTTATGTGGAAGTGCAAATCCGCTCGGCGCGCATGGACGAAATCGCAGAGCGTGGTTTTGCGGCGCATTGGAAGTATAAAGGTGTTAATAATCAGCCAGATGTATATGAGCGTTGGTTGGATAGTGTTCGGGAAACGCTCGAAGACCCAACCAGCGATGCCGTAGAATTCCTCTGGGATTTCAAATCCAATAGCCTTTTCAATGAAGAAGTATATGTTTATACGCCAAAAGGCGAGTTGAAAATATTGCCGAAAGGCGCGACAGCACTGGATTTTGCCTTCAGCATTCACACCGATTTGGGTTATCATTGCCGCGCCATCAAAGTGAATAAAAAGCTCGTGCCGATGGGCTATACCTTGCAAAACGGCGATCAGGTCAGCATCGAAACAGAGCGCAACCAAAAACCCAGCGAGGAATGGCTCAAATGGGTGGTCACGGGCAAGGCAAAAGGTAAAATTCGCTCGGTGATGAAGGAGGAGATGCGCAAGAAGGGCGAAATTGGAAAAGAAGCGCTGGAGCGTAAGTTGAAAAACCTAAAGGTGGACTTTGAGGAAAGTGTGGAGTTATTGGTGAAGTATTACAATTACCCTTCACACGCGGAATTGTATTTCAAAATCGCTGAAGGTAAGCTAGGTATTGCTGATATTTTCAAGCGTTTTAAAGCCGAAAACGGCAAATTGGTAGAAATTCAGCACGAAGTTGCTATAAAAAGCACCGACGATGGCAAATCAACCGATGCCGCCAAGCCTATTCGCAAAAAATTCGATGGTAAAGCACGGTTAACCATTAACGGTGAGTCGGCGGAGCGCTTCGAGTATTCTTTGGCGACCTGCTGCAATCCTGTGCCGGGCGACGATATTTTTGCTTATTTGACTGCAAATGCTGGTTTGAAAATACACCGCACTACCTGTCCAAATGCGACCAATTTGATGGCGAATTACGGCTATCGCATTATGAAAGCCGATTGGAAAGAAGCAGGCACAGGTGAAGTAAGTTTTACAACAACACTTTTGGTCGTTGGCATTGACGATGGTCCCGGCATTATTCAAAAAATCACGCAGGAAGTGTCAAATAATCTTGGTTTGAATATTCGCTCGATGTCTATTGCAGGTAATGAAGGCTATTTTGAAGGCAAAATCACGTTGATGGTAGCCAATACCGAGCAATTAAATACGGTCATCCGCAATCTGGAAAACTTAGAGCAAGTATCAAGTGTTACGAGAATAGATGAATGATATACAGTGATTTGGTGAAGATAAAATTAGTTTATAATGTCAACTCATAGGAATCAGGAGGAGATTATCAAGGAAGTGAAGAATATTTTTGCTTCGCATCTGGAAACGGCTGGTTTTCGGAAAACGCCGGAGCGCTTTGCCATCCTGGAAGAAATTTATCGGCGCAGCGATCATTTTGATGCAGAGGCCTTATATATCCATATGAAAAACCAAAACTATCGGGTCAGCCGGGCCACGGTTTATAATACTTTGGAACTATTGGTGAATTGCGATTTGGTGAAAAAGCATCAGTTTGGCAAAAATTTGGCGCAATACGAAAAATCTTACGGTTACAAGCAGCACGACCACTTGATCTGCGTTGACTGTGGTAAAGTACTGGAATTCTGTGATCCACGTATTCAACAAATCAAAAATATGATGGGCGAGCTGCTGGGCTTCAAAGTGACGCATCACGCGCTGAACCTTTATGGCCAATGCGATGGCGCTTGTGACAAGAAACAAGCCTCAGAAAAAGCAGCCGCTTTGCAAGCCGCACAAAAGAATTAAATCCAAAACCTCCTATTTTTGCGCTCTATTTTTTAAATTTGCAAGCTTTTTGAAAATTTTCAAGATGGACAAAAGCAATCATGCGATTTAAAATTTTCATCATATTAAAATAAAGCCTAATGGATAATAACACCAAAATGTCCATTAGGTTTTTATAATTTTACAGGTATAGTTAATCGTCGAAAATACTGATTAACACCTGACTATCAAATACAAATATATGAGAATTGATGTGATACTCGGCTTGCAATGGGGCGATGAGGGCAAAGGTAAAATCGTGGATTATCTTGCAACACAATATGATATCGTAGCCCGCTTTCAGGGCGGCCCAAATGCCGGGCATACTTTAAAATTCGATGGTAAAAAATTTGTTTTACACACTATTCCTTCTGGTATTTTTAGAGAAAATCTGATCAATCTCATCGGCAATGGCGTCGTGCTGGACCCTATTACTTTGCAAAAAGAATTGAATGCACTTCGGGAAGTTGGCGTAGATTATAGCAATCGCTTATTGGTCGCACGCAAAGCGCATCTGATTATGCCTACCCATCGCTTACTCGATGCTGCCTCTGAAGCCGCCAAAGGCCACGCCAAGATTGGTTCCACGCTCAAAGGCATCGGCCCAACGTACATGGACAAAACCGGCCGGAATGGCTTGCGTGTGGGCGACATTAATCGCTCCAATTTCCAGGAAAAATATGAAGCACTCAAAGCTAAGCACCTCACTTTGATGCAATTATATCCTACTATTGATTTTAATTTGGAAGCAGAAGAAGAAAAATGGTTCGCCAGCTTGGAGAATTTGCGGTCATTACAACACGTTGATGGTGAGTATTTTATAAATAAAGCATTAAGCGAAGACAAACGCATTCTCGCGGAAGGTGCACAAGGCTCGATGCTCGATATTGATTTTGGCACGTATCCTTATGTCACTTCCTCGAATACCATCACCGCTGGGGTTTGCACAGGATTAGGTGTCGCGCCGGATAAAATTGGTCAGGTCATCGGCATTACCAAAGCGTATTGTACCCGCGTGGGTTCTGGGCCTTTCCCGACCGAATTGGAAAATGAAACAGGCGAATTGCTGCGCAAAGAAGGGCAGGAATTCGGCGCTACGACAGGCCGTCCGCGCCGCTGTGGTTGGATTGACTTGCCACAATTGCGCTACACGATCATGCTAAATGGCGTTACTCAATTGGTAATAACGAAGATAGATGTATTAAATATTTTTAATACAATAGAAGCAGCGACAGCTTATCGCTACGATGGCAAAATTTCTGACCAGTTGCCTTACGATTTATGCGATTTTAACATCGAACCCGTTTATAAATCTTTTCCCGGCTGGCAGCAATCCTTGGAAAATGCTTCGGATTATGACGACCTGCCACTTGCCGCAAGATCATATTTGGAAAAATTAGAAGATTTAATAGGTGTGCCAATTACGATGGTTTCTACCGGACCCGAACGCAATCAATTGATTTTGAAGGAAGTAAAAGAGGTCGTTTAGCAGTTAATTTCATTAATTTGTTTAGTTTTTATTCAAATTTAATATATCAACAGCAACATTCTTAATTTTAATTCCTTTTTTGCCTCTAACTATTGCACTAACGCATTGCGTTTATTTCGCCTATAGGTTCAATTGAACTAATTCATTGATAATCAACTACTAACTTGCTTTATCATTCGGTGGCATGGCCGTTCCTTCGGAATAGCCGGATATATGCGCAACTCCACTCCCTAAAAATAATCCCTTCTTTTGAATCTTCCAAATCGCCATTCGTTCTTACCTGCAACGAATTGCTCAGTTTGAAGAAGGCATTTCCAAAATTTTCAATAAAAGAGAACTTATTTCCATCCTCGTGCTGTTTTGGGTAGGTAAAACTTGCAAGAACAACCTTATGAGTCAACCGAAAAGTACGACTTACATTATCATCATTTTAGGGGCGCTCACCATGATTGGTCCCTTTTCTATTGATATGTATCTGCCTGGTTTTCCGGCTATTGCAGTAGATTTAAAAACAACGATTGCCGAAGTACAACTTTCATTAGCCAGTTTTTTTATTGGTTTGTCTTTAGGACAATTGTTTAGCGGTCCGATTACAGATCGTTTTGGTCGGAAAAAACCATTATATGTGGGTTTGGGGCTTTATATGTTAGCTTCACTCGCTTGTGTATTTGCACCAAATGTAGAAACATTGATCGCCTTGCGGTTTGTGCAGGCATTGGGCGGTAGCGTAGGGATGGTCGTGGCGCGTGCAGTTGTACGCGATCTGTATCAACCGGAAGAAATGGCAAAAATCTTCTCGCTACTCATGTTGGTGATGGGCGTTGCACCTATTATTGCACCGTCTTTAGGTGGGTTGTTGGCTTCTAGCGTGGGTTGGCAGGCAATATTTTTGACCCTGACCTTCATCAGTGCTTCTATTTTATTGGGCATGTATCTGGCATTGCCGGAAACAAAAAAGCCCGATCCGACCATTTCTCTAAAACCAATACCGGTACTGAAAGATTATTTTGAGATTATAAAAAACAGGCAGTTTATTACTTATGTAATGGTAGGTGGTATTTCCGGGGCAGGTATGTTTGCTTATATTTCTGGATCGCCCTTTGTTTTTATACAATTAAATCATATTCCAGAAGCAACATTCGGAATTATATTTAGTGCCAATGCTTTCGGGTTAATCATGTCGGGGCAATTGAATAGACTGGCTTTGCGACGATTTAGCACGGTGCAGATTATAAAATTTGTAAATGCACTACAATTAGTATTTGGTATTTTATTAGTTTTTTATGCGTGGACATCATGGGGGGGCTTGCCGATGTTAATAGCATTGATTTTTCTTTACATGGCAATGCTCGGCTTTTTATATCCCAATGCCGGCGCACTGGCAATGGCACCTTTTGTACGCAATGCCGGAGCGGCTTCCGCGTTGATGGGGTCGCTGCATTTTGTGGTGTCGGCAATTTCGGCGGGGCTGGTAAGTGCGTTTGATAATGGAACCGCATTACCCATGACGGGAGCGATGGCAATTTGTAGCTTACTGGTTTTCATTTTGTTACGTATTAAAAAAGCCCCTGAGAAAAAATCGGAAACAATTTCGGAAGTAGCGCATGAAAAAGAGGTGCTCGTTTCTTAAATTAGGTGCGAAAAACCAACCCAATGTCAGAAATCCTGGATGATTCCATTCGACTGCTGCAACAACTCATCGCTACGCCTTCGTTTTCGCGGGAGGAAGCAGATACGGCGATGATTTTAACTGATTTTTTTGCAAAACGCCATATCCCTATTTACCGAAAGCATAATAATATCTGGGCAAAAAATTTATATTTTGATGTAAATAAACCAATCCTTTTATTAAACTCGCATCATGATACGGTAAAACCGGTCGAAGGTTGGTCGCGCCATCCTTTTCAGGCTAAAATGGAAAATGAAATATTATATGGCTTGGGCAGTAATGATGCAGGCGGTGCATTAGTATCGCTAATTGCCACATTTTTAAATTTTTACGAAAAAGAAAACTTACCATATAATATCATAATCGCTGCAACAGCGGAAGAAGAAATCTCCGGTGCGAATGGCGTAGAATCTATTTTCCCGGAAATAGGTAAAATCTGGGCGGGCATCGTCGGCGAACCCACGCAAATGCGCATGGCGATTGCCGAAAAAGGCTTGCTGGTAGTGGACGCCGAAGCCAAAGGCAAAGCTGGTCACGCCGCGCGCAACGAAGGCGAAAATGCGATTTATAAAGCTTTACAAGATGTAAAATGGATTCAAAATCAACAGTTTGAGAAGGTTTCTGACTTGCTTGGTCCTGTAAAAATGACCGTCACCCAAATCCACGCGGGCACGCAGCACAACGTTGTACCTGATCTTTGCAAATTTGTAATAGACATTCGCACGAATGAATGTTATCATAATCGGGAAATTTTTGAAATATTACAAGAATCTTTACATTCAGATATAAAAGCCCGTTCTTTTCGATTGAATTCTTCCAGAATTGACCTGGAGCACCCGCTCGTCAAAGCAGGATTGGCGGTGGGTTTGGACTATTTTGGATCGCCGACTTTATCCGATCAGGCTTTGATGAATTTTCCTACTTTAAAAATCGGTCCCGGCGACTCGGCGCGCTCGCATACGGCGGATGAGTTTATAAAAATGGAGGAAATTGAAAAGGGGATTGAACTTTATATCAGTTTGTTAGAAAAACTGGCGGAAGAACTGAAAACGTTGTTATAAAGAAAAGATTATGAGCGCCACGCAAATTCGGAAAGAACCCCTCGGCGTCTTGTATTCCCCTCATTTCGCTACCAACCTCGGCACTGCCTCCACATCCCAGTCAATCGCCAGGCGTTGGGTCACTTCCTTTCATTTTAAGGCATTTGTCCAGTATTCTTTATTTATTTCAAACGATCTTTGTACCATTAAAAACATTTGATATGCGCCTATATCATATTTTCAAAACATTACTACCCAATTTTTCCTTGACACCAAGCGCCCGCGTTATTGCCGGGCAATTGCGCAAGCCTTCAGGACTACTCGCCAAAAGGGTCGGTCAAAAAATGAATGAAAGCAATCGTCATTTATATGCACTGGCAATCAGCCAATTAAATATAAAGCCAGCCGACCATGTGCTGGAAATTGGTTTTGGAAATGGCAAATTTTTTGAAGACATTTTTGCAAAAGCGGACAATGTAAAGATTTGTGGGGTTGACTTCTCGGCAGAAATGGTAAAAGAAGCCAATAAAAATAATAAATCTCGTGTAAAATCCGGTCAGCTCAACCTACGATTAGGCACCAGTGAAAATCTTCCTTATAAAGATGATACCTTTGACCATATCATTTGTATCAATGTTATTTATTTTTGGCAATTTCCTGAGGCGCATTTTAAAGAATTACTAAGGGTGCTAAAGCCCGGCGGCAGATTGTACCTGGGCATCCGTCCGAAAGAAATTTTGGCACAATTGCCTTTTTCGCAGCATGGCTTTCATCTTTTGGAAACAATACAATGGACTGAAATGCTGGAGGATATAGGTTATACTTTTGTAGATTCGATTACGCAAGACGAGCCACCTACCCACGTCAATGGTAAAGCATTCCCTATGAAAGGCACGTGTTTGATCGTAGAAAAAAATTAATTTGCGTTATCCAGCACCAACCTCGGCACTTTTTCCACATCCCAATCAATGACTAATCCTTGCGCCAGGCGCTTTGCGACTTCCTTGCCGTATAAAATTTCGCATAAATAAAGCGCAGCCTCAAATGACTTGGCGCCACCTGCAGAGGTGATGTATTTGCCATCGTGGACGAAGAGTACATTTTCGTGGATGGTTAATTGGGGAAACATTTCGCGCATTTTAGCAATATCGCTGGGGAAAGTAGTGCACGCCACGCCATCCAGCACGCCAGCTTTGGCAAGTACAAAAGCGCCATCGCAATGCGAGGTCATGAACAAGGCTTCTTTATTGATTCGCTTCACAAAATTAATCATCGCGGTGTCTTTCAAATCGGTGTCGAGGTGATGCTCGGCGCTGGGCACAACGAGAATATCAATTTTTGGTAGCGAATCAGTCTTGTAATTATAGTCTGGAAGGAGGCGGATGCCTTCGAAAGTAGTAATTGGTTCGTGCGTATTCGCAACAAGGAAAACATTCATTGGCTTGATGCTATCCCGAAAGATCGTATGCTGAAAAATATCGTAGGGTGCAGTTAATTCGGTATTGTACGTGCCATTCATAATGAGAAAGGCGACATGATAGCGGTCAGATTGGATATCTGGTGTACGTTTATTTACAATGATAGTATCTGGTTCAGAGACTAGATTGGTATCTTTTTGAGTACAAGCAAATGCCAGCAAAATTAGAAAGAGACAAAAGACCCGAGATTGTTTCATTTCTTTTAGCAAGTTTAAAACAGAACTAAAAATAAAGATACATAATTGTTTTTATTTCAATAGTATTATACTCATAAAAACAACCGATGCCATAACAAACTCAACATCCCCGCGCCGATTATTACAAAAATGATTACAAATTTTGATTTAAAACGATATAATATAAAAAGAGAAAGCACGCAAATCAATAATGACAGCCAATCATTAATCGTTGCTCTAAATAACTGCAAAGCTGTAACTGCAATCAAACCAATTACACCCGCGCTGATACCGTCCAGAAAATTATGTAAGGAAGGCTTAGCAATAATGCGTTCCATGATATGATATCCAATCAAAGTAAATGAAAAAGCTGGTAAAAAAATGCCGATTGTAATCAGAATCGCACCCAACCATCCACCCCCGAAATACCCTACGAAAGTAGCGAAAATAACTAAAGGCGCAGGCAACAAGCCCGATAGTGCAATCCCATCCAAAAATTGTTGATGGGTCATCCAAGCATTGGTAATAACAGCGTCTTGCTGCATAATGGGAATCAAGGTGTAAGCCCCGCCAAAAGTGAGTAGTCCGCCTTTGAGTCCGCTTAGAAAAATTTGTAGAGGAGTACCTTGATGGAAACCCGAAGCCGTTGCTTCTGTATTTATTATTGGCTGTAATGTTTCAGGTGAAAAAGATAAAATAGAATATAATAATAAAGCAAATCCTAATAAGGTCGTAACAATAACATTCTTTCGCATCCAAAAAATATAGGAAATACCCGCTGTGACTAATATAATAAGAAAATGCGCACCCAAGAAAAAAGCAATGCCAGAAACGATTGCAATTATCCAGAGCCGATAATTCGTCAGAATATGTTCCCCGATTCGATGCACCGCCCTGATAATCAAAGCAATGACTGCAATTTGAAAACCTACAAAAACAGCAAGCACCAGAGGAGATTTGATACCAAATGTAATATAAAAAGCAGTTAATAATAATATCAAAACAAAACCCGGCAGCATAAAACCCAGCCCCGCAAGGAAGCCGCCCCATCGCCCACCGGCGAGCATCCCAAAATAAACGCATAATTCATGCGCCTCAGGACCCGGCAGCGCCTGATACACCGCTAATACCCGATTGAATTTCTCTGGCGTAATCCACTTTTCTTCTTCCACCAATTCCTTTTTTATCATGGCGATTTGAGCTACCGGACCGCCCCAGGCGAGCAAGCCAAATTTCAAAAAACGTCGAAAAATCTGGGCTTTGGTTTGATGAATGATTGCTTCGTTTACTTCCATTATATCAAATTTGGATTCCAGGTATGCCGTTCGTCTGTTACATATTTAGCCCAACTATATAGCGCATCATAGATCTTCATACCAATTATTAATTGTTTATAATCATCTTTATAATTATAGGATAAACCCGCAGAAATTGCCCATAAACCGGCGGCTTGTGACGCTAAATCATGCCTGTCGGTATCTGCACCCCGCACGATTAAAGCAATCCGAGCAACGGCAGCATCTGTAATATGGTGTTTTTTTACAATAAAATCAAAGGTGCAAAATTCTCCTTCATGTGAATATTCAGCACCCGGAATATCATAAGGAATAGCATTTAATTCTTTTGCTTTCGCAAACACTTCATCTTTATGAACATAAATAAATTCCGCATCCTTATCCACAAAGTTTTTAATCAACCAAGGACAAGCAATGCGGTCAATTTTTGGGCGCTCACGCGTAATCCATTTCATAGCTTTATGTTTTAACTTAAACACATAGTCGTTTGGTTTATAGCATTTTATAGAGCCTTATGTATTAAAAAATGATACATTTATCTCAATCTTTACTTTATCTACGCTCCAAAATTTAATTGCATTAAACCTATTTGTTGAACAGCTTTTTCATAGACAATTGCTGCAGCAGCTACATCTTGCAAAGCCATGCCGGTGCTATCGAATATGATAATTTCATCATCTGATGCTCTTCCAATCTTTTGTCCGGCAATAATCTGACCCAATTCCGCATGAACATTTTCTTTTTTCATTACATCCTTTTCCAAAGCATGATGCAATTCTCCCATATTCGCGCATTGTTCTATAATGTCAACTACAACTTTATTAGAAGCCAAAAGCGAAGACTGCAACTCTTGTTTGTCTTCATTATCTGCACCAACGGCAGCGATGAATGTTCCAGGTTCAATATGTTCTGGCTTCAAAAAGGCTTGTTTGGAGGGCGTACAAGTCACGCAAATATCACTTTCAAGTGTAATTTTACTAAAATCATTTACTGATATAATGTCAATATTAAATATTCTTGAAAACTCTTCTGCGTAGTGCTTTGCCAGTGCTTCATCCATATCATAAGCATAAATTTTTTCCAGGTTTCGCACTTGCAGGAGCGCCTGAAGCGAAGCCCTGCCTTGATTGCCACAGCCAATGATTGTTGCAATTTTTGAATCTGGTCGGGAGAGATATTTAGCGGCGACCGCAGTGGCTGCGGCAGTTCGGAGGATCGTTATTTCATTCGCATCCATCAATGCCAGCAAACGTCCATTTTTAGCATCGCTCATCACGATAATTCCTTGAATGGTAGGCAAGCCATATTGCTTTTTATTATTCGGAAAATTAGCGTTGGTTTTGGCAACAAAATAAGATTTGCCCAAATTCATGATGCCCGCCTTGATGTGGAAAACGCCCTGTGCTGCGTGAATACCGAGCGTACCCGGTGGTTGGGCTTCTCCGGTAGCATACAGTTTGAAAGCTTGCTCTACGGCATCAATACATTCTTCCATCGAAAGGAGCTTGGCAACTTCCCTTCGAGTGAGCAATAAAGTGTCAGATGATTTCATAGCTTTGAATTATTTTGATACTTCAAAACTACACTTCCTCTAAACTTCAAGATAGAACGATCTTTACGTTTTGTATCGGCTTTACTTTTTGGACAAACTTTTTTTGTAAGCGGAAGGATTTTTGCCAATGAATTTTTTAAAAACCCGCGTGAAATGGCTTTGGTCGGAAAAGCCTGTCAAATAAGCGATCTCGGATAAGGAATACTCCGTTGTGGTCATTAAATGAATCGCTTTTTCAATCCTCCATTTGCGAATGTAATCGCCAAAAGAAAGGTCATCAAAATATTTGGAAAATTCTCTGGAAAGATAAGCAGGATGGACGTTCAGGCTCTCAGAAATTTCTGTTAAACTTAGGCTCAAATTCGTATCAATCTGATCCTGAATCAATGCTTTTAACTCCTTTGCCCAGGCGGGAACTTTTTTTGTACCTGCCTTTTGTTTTAAAAATTTATGATACACATCTAATAATAATTGCTCTATCGGGTTTTGGGTATGTTTTTCATGCTGAAAATATTTAGCCCAAGCGTACAACGCATCATAAATTATCATGCCTTTTTCAAGCAATTCATTATCCTCTTTATAATTAAATGAAAGCCCAATCGAGATTGCCCAAAGCCCCGAAGCCTGGCTTGCCATATCATGCCGATCCGTATCCGCGCCCCTTACAATCGCCGCCATTACTTTCAGCGCAGGGTCTTTCAAATCATATTTTTTAATAAAATAATCAAATGTACACTCCTTTCCATAATGGGTAAACTCTACATCAG
>JANRME010000287.1:0-1756 GCA_033761835.1 Saprospiraceae bacterium | reverse complement strand
TTTGTATTATTTGCTTTTGCTGCGGGTAATTTACCCGCCGGTTTATATTATGTTTTAATTTATGGCTTAATGGCTGCGGCGAGTTTTGCCGTGATTATTCTGTTAAATCATGCGGGCCATGAAGCTGAACAAATCGGTGATTTAAAAGGGCTCAATAAAAGTCATCCTTGGTTTGCCTTTTTAATTCTACTGCTGATGTTTTCACTCGCGGGTGTACCACCCCTCGTTGGTTTTTATGCAAAATTTGTAGTCTTTAGCGCCTTAGTGGATGCGGGCTTAGCATTATTTGCCGTCGTCGGCGTCGTGATCTCCGTGGTAGGTGCCTTTTACTACCTGCGGATCATTAAAATCATGTATTTCGATGAACCGCATGACACCAGTTTAACAATCGCCGCCTCTATTCCCATGCGCATCGCCTTCAGTGTAAACAGCCTTGCCTGTTTATTATTGGGGATCTTCCCAGGATTCTTATTGGCGTTTTGCTATCAAGTGCTTTGACAATAAAGAGCTGCCCCCTCATATAAGCAAAAGCCCAATTTTCATTCTTTTGTATATTTTATCCCCGACCCATCATTAATTAACTTATCTTTTTCAGTTTTCTCGTTGGTTGTGGGAATGCAACAACAAAGAGTGAAATAATGTAACAGCGTGCGTGAAGGGGTTGCTTCAGCTTTATGTTCGGGTGAATGAATATGGCGCTTACTGACTGCGGCACAAAAGGATTGATTGGTTTGGGGATCAAAAATTAAAAACATGGAATGCGCACTGGTCCAGCCGCCATGGCCGTAAACTTCACGGACACCGGGCTCATTTCTATCAAGATAAAATTTGCCATCTTTATAAAGAAACATTTCAAGCATGCCTCCAAAACATTTCCAGCTGAAAGCAGCGCCATCTTTGCGTTTTATTTCATAGGTGCGGAATTTTGTGACTTTAGCAATATCAAGTGATTGTTGCGAAATAAAATTTCTATCCGTAAAAAATGCATGAAAAAATTTTGTGCTATCAGCAGGTGTTGTGTATAGACAACCGGCACCAAATAAATAAAGAGATTCACGCGCCGTGCCTTGTTGAGCCACAATTTCACCATGGGCTAAATCATCAGGTGTGACTTCAGCCATGGTGCTGTCAGTTAACCCCAAAGGTTGTTTAATATGCTCATCAAAAATTTTATCCAGTTCTTTGCCATAGATTGCTTCTAATAAATATCCTAAGATCGCAAAGTTGGAATTGGCATAATAAAAATTCCCAGGTTGTTCATGAAAAGTAATTTTTCCTTCAATAGGATCTCCCCGGCGCAAGGCTGCTTCCACTATAGGGTTAAAAATGAAAAATGTAGTTTTAATGGTCGGATCTAAACTGCCATCACGTAATCCAGAGGTATGATTTAATAATTGACGAATAGTAATAGGATTGAGATTAGTTTGATGTTGGCGAATTAAGGCGTGTACTTGGAATTTGCTAATAATGGTTTCTATCGTATCATCCAAAGAAATCTTATTTTGATCATATAATCGCAAAGTCAGCGCGAGCATTACCATTTTACAAATCGAACCCGCATGGTAGCGTAAATTTCCTGGGGTTATTTCTGATAGAGGGTCCTCTTGAGTATGTTTGAAGGATTGTTCCAGGCCCTTGTTACCATAAACAGCAGTAGACATAGTCATTAAACTATCTTTCGGCATGGTTTGGTCAAGATTGCTCCGATTACCAGGCACCGGCGGAGCTGCAAAGGTCTGAAATCTATTATTTATCT
>JANRME010000286.1:0-8051 GCA_033761835.1 Saprospiraceae bacterium | reverse complement strand
TTATTAGACGTATAAAACCTTATTTTACGGCAAAAAAGCTATGAAAACTTGTGTGTCAATCGGTGCACTACTATTTGTTGCGTGTACATTTCTTTCCGCTCAAAAAAGTCCGCTTTGGGGTGATCTTCAACCCGGTAATTATAATGTTGGCTTTAAAATTATTACATTACAAGATCAAACCAGACTAAATAAAGAAGAACAACCACGAACTATACAGATACATCTTTGGTATCCGGCAGCGGCTGTCAAAGAAAATAAGCTTATGCCATTTAAAGAATATCTTCAAGCACTAAGCAAAACGCAAGCAAGATTAAATGATACAGCATTAAAAATTTATTTAAAAAATAATCTTAATATTCATGATGAAGCGGCAATTCGTTTATTGAATACCGCAACAACGGCGACGGCAAGTGCAGAACACGCCGAAGGGCAATTCCCGCTTTTGATTTGGGGATTTCGCAATAGTACAACGGCTTATCAGGCAGTAATATCTGAGTATCTGGCCAGTCATGGTTATTTAGTTGCCTTTGTGCATCCGCAAGGTTTGCAACCAGTATTTAGATGGAATCAAACAAGTCCTGATTTTAATGATATTGCATATAAGTTATATGATATAGAATTTGCACTAGGGTATTTGAATAATCAGTCTTTTACAGATCAGCATCATACAGGCGTATTGTCATGGAGTTATGGAGGCGAGACCGCTATTTTATTACAAATGCAAAATGCGAGTATCGATTTAGCTATATTTTTGGATGCTTTCGATAAATGGTGCATAGAAAATGCTGCTAAATCCCCATTTTTTGATGCTGCTAAAGCCACTATTCCTTATATTTCTTTTGCAGATAATTATGATAGCACTACTTTGAAGTTATTACAGGAATTTAAGTATAATGAACTAAAATTACATACTTATGCACAAACCAAACATGGTAATTTCAATTCATTAGAAAGTATTATTCCGTTTTTATACAAATTTGATCCGCCGCGCTGGACGCAAGGAGGCGAGCCTGCTAAAATTGCTTATGAATTAATTTGTCGTTACACTTTGGCATATTTGAATCATTATTTCAAACAGCAAGCGCTTCAAATTCCAACTGCATCTGCACCCGATATTCTTGTTAAACCTCAAACATTTCATCCAAGCGCATTACTTGCACCTTCCGACGAAACCCTTGTCACAATGGGCTTAAAGAATGAATTAGATCAAATTCGATCTATTTTTGCGCAGTTCCCTGAATTATACGGAGAGTTGACCTACACATACCTTGCCGACCGCCTGCTATCAGACTTTCGATTTGAAGATGCTTTACACTTATTTGAATTAAATGTAAAATTGTTTCCACAATCACCCGAAATTTTAATGACAATGGCGAATACTTATTTACTTTTTGAAAGAAAACAGGATGCAAAATCCATTTTACAAGAACTACTTATTATTCATCCAAAACATGAAGCAGCTACAAAACTATTACAGGAAATAAATAAATAAAAAATGCCGGACGATTTCGCCCGACACATTCCTAAAACTCTATTTATGAAAACCACTTGTTTGTTTTAATTATCTTCTCGGCAACTTTCTTTGAGTTCTTGAAGCGCTTCTTTGCTTTCAACGGTAGTAGTGGAGCCATCTTCCAATGTAACGGTGATTGGAAAAGCAATTTCCGGGCGTTCGGTGCTACCAGGATTGGCTTGCCTCCATGCCCTGATCAATGTTTTCAGTGCGTTTTGATCTGCTGCTGCTGCGGTAGTGCCGTCGGGGAATGCAATAGTAATCGGGAAAACGATTTCAAAGCAAGCGCAATTGCCATGACCGCCACCTCCCGGTCGTCCGTGTCCTGGTCTATGCGGTCTGCCAAAATGGCAGAGGCGGCGTAAGGCTTTTAATTCATCTAAGGTTGCAATTGTAATAATTTCATCGTCCATGGAAATGACATCAAATGGAAGCACCAGGGTAGGGTGGCCTTCGCTTTCAGGATTGGCTTCTCTCCAATTTTTAAGCGCTGTTGCCAATGCTTCATAAGAATCTACCTCCGCTGTTGTTGAATCAGGGAAGGCAATCGTAACGGGGAACACGAGTTCATAGCAATATCCTCTACCCACGCCTGTGCTATCCTGCATACCCAGAATCATTGCATTGGCATACGCTTCCAAATCCTGAGAATTTGTGGCATCTTCCTCGGTGCAAGCGCTCATCAGAGCGGAGATTCCGATTAGAATCATCCAGGAAAACTTCAAAACATTTTTTGTCATCATAGAAAGTTTTATTGGTTTTTGAATAAAATAAAATAATGTAGATTGTTACAAATGATCATAAAGAAGTAAATAAATTATCGTCTTTCCTATGTCTTTACAACTCAGGAAAATAAAGTAATTTGATAGTAATTATTAAAGGTTTATTTAAAGAATATAATATTATTCAATCCCTGATATATCTTTTTTCTTATAATAGCCAAGGTTTAAAAAGTAGTAGCAGAAGGCATTTCAGGAAACAGCGCTTATAGCGTACTATTCAAATCAATAAAATCCGTGCCCTTCCCAAGCCGCCTCCTGCACACTCATTGGTTGCGTTTGCGCATACAAGAAAATAGAGCTTGACAATAAAAATATGTAAGATTGTTATCATTGATAATTGGGTTGCTATGGTTCTTTTCTTCTTAGGTGAGCAAGTACTGCAAAAGGTTGCACGAAGAATCAAAAAAATTCTTTTGATCAAAAATAAATAAGGCAATGCAACCTTTTTAACCTTTACTGCACCTCCTTAATGATAATCAAACACAAAAAACGGTTGCGGGGACGATGATCAAAGATTGGCATGACATCCTGGAAGCCTGTAAACATGGGGATCGGATTGCGCAAAAGCAATTCTACGAACGTTTTAAAGACAAGATGTTCGTGCTTTGTTTGCGTTATGCCAATTCGCGCGAAGATGCGGAAGATTTATTGCAGGAAGGTTTTATAACTGTTTTTAGAGATTTACATCAATATAAAGGTGTTGGTAATCTGGAAGGCTGGGTGCGAAAAGTGATTTTGAATATAGCATTGCAGTATATCCGTCGGCAAAAGCATCTTTTTCAAATGATTGAATTGGAGGATGTTGCGCATCGCTTGCAATCGGAACATGATTTTATAGAAGAAGATACAACCAGAAATTTGATTCGCATTATGCAGCAACTTCCGCCTGGTTTTAGAACAGTTTTGAATTTGTACGTATTGGAAGATTATTCGCACGAACAAATTGCCAAAGAATTGGGCATTTCGGTGGGTACTTCTAAATCACAACTCAATCGTGCTAAGTGTGTAATGAGAGCATTGGTTGAAAAAAGTTTAACAGAATAAGAAAAACTGGGAGACATAAGAAAATAAGGGACTTTGGCACTAAATACCCGAGAATAAAATATAATATTTACTAAATGAATAAAAATTTACATACAAATAATTTGGAAGACTTTCTTAAAAAGTCTTTTGAGGACTACACCGAAAGCCCGCCGGACAAAGTATGGGAGAATATTGCTTCGGAAATAGAACTACCGGTAGCTCCTGTCAAGGTTATAATATTATATAAATGGATGATAGGTGCAGCTGCAGCTTTGGTACTGGGCATTGCGGCGTATCAATTATTAGATGTAAAAACCGAATTAAAAGAATTGCAACAACAAGTAGAACAACATGATTCGACTTTACAAAAAATGCAAGCACCATCAGTAAAATCGGATATTACAGAAAATGAAAAGCATGATAGAAATATTATACCACCCGTCCCAGAAGAGTCTTTTTATAATGATAAAACAAAATATGATGCTTCTGTATCAAATGATATTAATAAACATGAATTAAAATTAAAAACATTACCTTCACCTAAGCGTTCAACGCAAGAACCCAAAAATATTATTGCTTCTGCCCAGAATCAAGATAGAAATCATGTAAAGATTCCAATGCCAATTATTACAAATAATGAAAAAAATAGTACAAATAAATCATTAGAAACGGAATTGTCGAATTCAAATATTATTACATCAATTGAAAATAAAACTGAAAATTCAATAAATAAAAACGCTGAAAGGCTTGCCATTACTGCATTTGATAAATTAACAGTATTAGAGATGCCCTTCGTCTTTACCAATCATAAAATTGAATTGCCATATGAACAGCACATCACACCTTTGAAAAATAAAACTAATTTCTTTGTAAAAGCGCAAATATTGCCTATGAAAAGCTGGGGTGAAGTGACTGCTGTGAGCCGTCGTCCGGGCTTTCCGGGGCGTGAAAAAAACTTTAGCCAAAATGCGAATTATGCTGGTGAATCTTTACTTGGAGGCTTGAGCATTGGCACCAAGCTTGGGCAATCCTGGAGCGTTGAATCAGGATTATATTATCGCACCACTTCTCATAGCGCTACGACTCGCCCGGAATTTCAATTTCAAGACAGGCATCCGCGTCGGCCCGGCGACCCGCGATTTGATTTCATTTGCAATTTGAATACACCTACGGGGGTCGTGGCCCTGGCATTAGCAGCCGAGCCCAGCAATTCCAGTCAATCCATCGGCGAAGAGGAATCATTAGCGTTTGAAGTGACGACGAGTCAAAAAGCAAATTATATCAGCCTGCCGATTTTATTGCAATATCAAAGTCCCGGAAAGCGATTTCATTTTATTGCCAAAGGCGGCTTGCTTATTAATTTTTTATTGGATGAAGATTTTCAAATTTCTACGGTTAATTCGCTCAATTCCAAACTGCGATTACCTCCGAATATTCCGTCGATGAGTGCGCAGGAATCACTCAACAGCGCTACCGTTGACTATTGGCTCGGCGCAGGTCTTGCTTATGATTTGAATTCAAATATGAGCTTGTCTTTAGAGCCTACTTTTCTGAAGACTTTTAGTCGCCAAAATATTCAAAATACTGTACAATCTTCTAATTACGCATTAGGATTAAACGCAGGTTTGACACTAAATTTTTAAATCCGTATGGTGTTATAAACTTTTTGTTGCAAAAACACAAAAAACTCCCTTATTTTGCTTTATTATAAGGATTTTGGCAGCGCTTCCAATCAACCTGCCAACCCTTCAACTTTTCAACCAAAAGCACATTGAGCCGAGCAAGCACGCATTTCATCCCCACAACCAATACGTACGTCACGGTTATCCTGCCGATGGCTGTACCCAAGCCTTATACTTATTACGTGCCGGAAGAATGGATTAGCGAAATAAAATTTGGCGTACGTGTAGAGGTGCAATTCGGACAAAGCCGCTTGTACACTGCACTCGTTATTGAGGTGCACCATCATGCGCCGGAAGGGCATCAGCCCAAGCCCATCAGTGCTGTCGTTGATGAGCAGCCATTGATTAATCCCATGCAATTGCAACTTTGGCGCTGGATCGCAGATTATTATTGCTGCACACTTGGCGAAGTGATGAACGCTGCCTTGCCTTCCAATCTGAAATTGGCGAGTGAAACCTTGATCGCATTAAGCCCTGTTTTTGATGGCGATGTCACCGATTTGTCTGAAAAAGAGCATATTGTGGTGCAATCCTTAACTGCTCAGAATGAATTAAGTATCGAAGATTTGCGTAAAATTCTGGATCAAAAAACCGTTTATCCGCTGATTAAGAGCTTATTAGAAAAAAAAATCATTTATTTGCAAGAAGATTTAAAAACAAAATATTCTCCGAAAACCGTTGGCTGCGTGCGCCTCTGCGAACCTTATGCCTCCGAACCCGACCGAATCAATGAAGCTTATGATAAATTGACCCGCTCCAATCGCCAGGAAGAAGCGCTTTTGGCGTATTTGCAACTCATTAAAAAGCAGGAGTTTATTCGCAAACAAGATATTTATGATTTGGCTAAAGTGGATGCCGCTGTTTTAACTGCGATGGCAAAAAAAGGCATTTTTGAATTATATGAACGCGAAGTGAGTCGCCTCGGAGGATATGAAGAAGAAACCATTGATTCTGAAGAACTTGCACCGCAGCAAGAGGAAGCTATTTCAAAGTTACGGGCGCATTTGGAAAGCAAAAATGTCGCCTTGCTTCATGGTGTAACCGGTAGCGGCAAGACGCGGGTCTATGTTGAATTGATGCAAGAAGCCATTAATCGTGGTGAACAAGTTTTATATCTTTTGCCGGAAATTGCGCTTACAACGCAGATTATCAATCGTTTACAAAAAATATTTGGCGATAAAATTGCGGTTTATCATTCGCGTTTGAATAATAATGAACGAGTTGAACTTTGGAAACAAATCCTTGAAGGTAAACCTATTGTGATTGGTGCGCGCTCGGCGCTTTTTATGCCTTTTACAAATTTGAAATTGGTGATTGTAGATGAAGAGCATGATCCTTCTTACAAACAAAATGATCCCAATCCCCGCTACAACGGGCGCGACGCTGCGATTTATATGGCGAATACCTTCGATGCCAAAGTTATTCTTGGTACGGCGACGCCTTCGATTGAATCTTATTACAACGCTAAAGCAGGCAAGTATGCTTTGATTGAAATGCCGGAACGCTTTGGTGGTCTGGAATTGCCCGAAACTATTATTACAGATGTGAAGCAAGAACTCAAGGAACGCAAGCTTCAGGCGCATTTCACGACTACTTTAATTGACGAACTCAAAGCTGCTCTTGAACGCGGCGAGCAAGCGATTCTTTTCCAGAATCGACGGGGCTTTGCGCCTACCTATCGCTGCACAACTTGCGGCTGGCATTCCGAATGTATCCATTGCGATGTGAGCCTTACGTATCACAAGCATTTCAACGCATTGAAGTGTCACTACTGCGGTTACCAGACGCAACTGCCTGCGGCTTGCCCGGCTTGTGGCAATAAACAACTGACACTCATAGGGTTCGGTACAGAAAAGATTGAAGACGAACTCAAAATTTACCTCCCTGAAGCACGCATCGCGCGGATGGACTTAGACACCGTACGCACCAAAAATGCCCATACCCAGATCATCAATGATTTTGAGGAACGCCGCGTAGATATTCTTGTTGGCACACAGATGGTTACCAAAGGCTTGGACTTTGATAATGTAGGCATTGTAGGTGTCCTTAGCGCTGATCAACTCTTGCAATTTCCAGACTTTCGGGCGAGCGAACGCGCATTCCAACTCATGCTGCAAGTGAGCGGCCGTGCGGGTCGCAAGCATAAGCGAGGCAAAGTTATTATCCAAGCGATGAATACGGCGAGCCCTGTGTTGGGTGAGGTATTGCGCAATGATTTTTTTAGTTTTTTTCAACGGGAAATCCAGGAACGGCACGAGTTTCAATATCCGCCATTTACGCGGCTCATCCGCATCACGCTCAAGCATAAAAAGCCCGAAACGCTCAATGATGGCGCTAAAATCTTTGCCAAAACCCTCAAAAGTCAACTTGGTGACTGGGTCATCGGGCCGGCAGTACCTTATGTGGGGCGTGTGCGCGGCTACTTTTTACTCGACTTCTTGATCAAACTCCCTCGCGATAGCCAAAAGATTCGCTACGCCAAAGACACCCTTTTAGATGCTATCCAAGCGCTCAATACCAGTGAGGGTTATACAACCATACGGGTGAATGTAGATGTGGATCCGTATTGACAACTTCAAAATTTCTATTGTTAATACTTTATATTAACCTTATAATAATATTAAAATTAATGTATGTTTGAGCAATGAAATAAGCTTGTATTATTGAATACCAAATAATCAAACGATGAAAACTTTTTACATGATTTTACTTATCACAATTTCTATGCCCTTACTTTCCTTTGGGCAAAATATAGTTATTATAGAAACGAACAACATACCTAAGAAAAAGGAAATAACTTCTACCTATGAATATGTAATTAGCTCTCTTGAAAGTGGCTCTCCAAGTAATTACTTATTTGGGGATTATAATAACAGTTGGAAACTTGAAAATTTCTGGTTCCAAGTTGAATTACTAAAATTTGCTAATTATTTTCCAGACAAATTCTACTCTGGAAATATGATACCAACTTTCATTTCTGAATACCAAGGTATTGATTCAGGTATGTGGTTAGTTCAAACTTTTGCAAAAATTGAAGAGGAGAAAGTCTAT
>JANRME010000285.1:0-7533 GCA_033761835.1 Saprospiraceae bacterium | reverse complement strand
GTCGTCAAAGCGTTCCAGCACCAAGCGCCCACCGAAATCTTTGGCAATCATTTTGGAAAGCGTGGACTTTCCTGCCCCGATATTTCCTTCGATGGCAATGAAATTGTATGGAAAAAAAGGGTTCAATTTTGTAAAATTATTTTACTCAGTTAAAATTTTCACAACAAGATGATCTTTTGAATCTAAAAACAAATCCCGAATACTTCTTTGCAAAACAGGATGCACAAAATCGGGCGCAATTTCTACCAGCGGCGCTAATACAAAATTCCGATCTTGCAAAAAAGGGTGGGGGATCATCAATTTTTCAGTTCTTAGTACCCAATTTTCATAAAACAAAATATCGATGTCAATCAATCGCTCTCCCCATTTTATTTGGCGCTCACGCCCCATGTTTTGCTCTATTATTAAAACTATTTCTAATATTTTTTCCGGCTCAAATTGAGTATTAATTTCCAGAACTTGATTGAGAAAATCAGGTTGGTTTTCGATACCCCAGGCTTGCGTTTCATAAATACTCGATGCTTTTAAAATCTCGCCAATGTGCGTTTCAACTTGTTCGGTTGCCCTTTGCAAGTTTTGCTTTCGATCACCGAGATTACTGCCCAAACCTAAAAAAAGTCGCATATAAATGATTAAAAATTCAAGATCGAAAAATACACTTTTTCAAGTTTAATCCTATAATTCTTGATTTTTGTCGAAAAACCGACCGGTCGGTTTTGAAATTCGACCGATTGGTTTATTTTTGTATTTGTAAAAATTGAAAATCTTGACTAAAGAAACGATCTCAAAATCAGAGCGCACTCGAATGTTCATTATAGAGCAAGCTGCTAATCTGTTCAACCAAAAGGGCTATGCCGGCACCTCGATGGATGATATTTTGCAAGCGACCGGCTTATCTAAGGGTGGGGTATATGGCAACTTCAAGAGTAAGGAAGAAATCGCGATTGCCGCCTTTGAGCATTCAGTGGAGACCGTAGCACAAGAAATTAGACTGCGTACAAAGCTGAAAAAGAAGGTATTAGATAAACTTCGGGCAGTGGTACATTTTTATCAGGAACGTATTTTGAATCCGCCTGTGGAAGGTGGTTGTCCGATTTTAAATACAGCGGTAGAAGTCGATGATAATAATCCTGTACTCCGAGAGCGCGTGAAAGCTGCTTTGGATCAATGGGAACAAAGCATTGCTTATGTGATACAACGCGGAATTGCACAAAATGAAATACGAAGTGATACCGACGCGCGCGCTTTTGCTGTGCGCTTCATTGCAACGCTGGAAGGCTCGATTTTGCTGACGCGCTTGTATAAAGATATGCGCTATTTTGATACGATGAGCAAACAACTGTTTGAAATGATTGAAGAACTTCAAGTTATTGATAATTGATTTTAAATTGCTGATTAGCAATAAATTAAAAATAAATAAAATCACCCAAATCATGAATGCTATTCCTTCCACCAAAAGAGTAGAAATCCTTGAAACAAGCCATATTGATAAGACTTCTGAGTCGATAACAGGCAATCCGCCTGTATTAAAGTTGATACAATTAGGTTTTCAAGTTTTCGGGCCGCTTTTTCCAAAATATGCTGGAAAATTAGCATTTCAGCTCTTTACAACGCCTCGTGTGCGTGCGCATCACAAAGCTTCTGATGAAATATTGGAGTCCGCTCGAATGTTTGAGTTTTTGTATGGAAAACAAATTTTGAAGGGTTACGAATGGGGCAGTGGAGATCGAACGATTTTGCTCGTACATGGTTGGGAATCAAGAGGTACGGCATTACGAACTTTTGTACCGGGTTTAATAAAACAAGGATTTCGAGTCGTAGCATTCGATGGGCCGGCGCATGGCAATTCTGGTGGAAAACGCACGAATCTCGTTCATTTTGCAGGAGCGATCCAGGCAGCGATTCGTCAGGTTGGCAATGTTCACAGCATTATTGCGCATTCTTTCGGCGGGGCATCTACTGTTTTTGCGCTATCCAACAGTTCTAAGACAATTGCGCTTGAAAAATTGGTTTTGATTGCTACGCCTAGTAGTATGAGAAAAGTGATGCAAAAAAATGTAGATGAATTGAAATTGCCGAAATCTGTGACAACGGAACTTTTCAAATATACTGAAAATCTTTTTCAGCGGCCAGTTGACACAGTTGATGTGCGGCACGTTCACGAAAAATTGGCGGTAAAAGAAACTTTACTGGTGCATGATCGACTCGATCCTATGGTACCGTTCCAATCTTCTGAAGCCGTTCTTGATGCTTGGGAAAATACAACTTTATTAGTTACTGAAGGATTTGGGCACTATCGCTTGATGAAAAATCCTGATTTGATTGTCCGAGTAACGCAATTTATTATTTCTCCTGTCATTTAAAATACAAATTTTATTATTTGAATCTCGCCAATTATAAGATTATTCTTACTTTTATCGCAGCAGCAACGAGCTTACTCTCCAATTTTGTCGTTTTCTTGCCGAAATAGCACACGTGCAAAGAAAATTCCAAATTTTATTTATTTTTGGTCAATTCTATTGACATTCCAATTTACTCCAACGAAAAAACAAAGAATGAGATCACTTTTTACGCTGCTTTTTGGGTTGATTATCACGACATTATCTTTTGCCCAACCTGCCAATGACAACTGTGCCGGAGCAACCAGTTTGGGTACACTCCCAAGTTGCGATGGTGACATTTACACCAATGTAAACGCGACGGCCTCGAATATCGGCTCGCGCAATAGCCCCACTTGTTTTAACGGAGGAACGACTCAGCGAGATGTGTGGTTTTCCTTTACTCCAAATGCTGGAACTTCCGATATTACGATTTTTATACAAGGGGTAAATAATGGAACGAATGCCAAAGCTTTGAGCAATCCTCAAATAGCTGTTTATCGAGGCGATTGTTCAACCGATGGTCTATCGGAAATTGCTTGCTCTTCTGCACCAAATGGTACGAACCAATTGCGCTTAGACGTATTTGGGTTATCAGGTGGAGATACTTATTTTATAAGAGTCAATGACTATTCAGCGACTGCTGCTGCCAATTCAGGCGATTTCACATTGTGCATCGAGCAATACGTGCCAGCCATTAATATGGGCGACGCTGCTGGTTCAAATGCTTGTTTTGGTACATTGTACGATTCGGGCGGCCCCGATAGCGATTATAGCGATTTTGAAAACTCCACTTTTACAATATGCCCTACCGAGCCGCATTCTTGCATTGAGATTGATTTGGTTAGCTTTGATATAGAGCCAGTATTATTGGGTATTTTTGGTGATTTTATGCGGTTTTATGCTGGCCCCAATACCAATTCACTGCTTATTGCAGAATTGTACGGAAAAGATTCTGGTACACCATTCAGAATTCAAGCAAAAAGTGAGTGTATTACAATTGAATTTGAATCCGATTTTTTAGTAAGTTTTCCAGGTTTTGAGCTGACTTGGCAATGCTCTTCTGCTCCCTGCGAAAATCGAAGTCTTGATAATCCAACCGAAATATCAAGTCTGCCATTCGTTCAAACGGGCCTTTCTACTTGCGAATCCGCAGCCACTTTTGGAACCTCCCCTTGCGTAAATGATAATTTTTTGAACGGGCCAGAATATGTTTTTACTTATAATTCACTCGGAGGAAGTTGTATCAATATTGAAGTGAGTGGAGCGAGCGAAGGAACAGGCGTATTGGTGGTATTAGGTTCACCAACGGATTCTGCCTCTACCTGTGTGGCTCGAGGTACAAATGGAATAATTACTTCTGCCAACCTCCGAAGTGCTGGCACTTATTATATCATTGTTTCAGATGCCGATGGTTGTACACCTTTCGATATTAAAATAGAAGAAACGACTTGTTCGCTATCACCTGCATTGGTGGATGCCCTCTGCAATCCTTTGAATGGATGCGTACGTTTGGACGGCTTGCCCACTGTATTTGATTTTGAAGATGGTTTTCAAGACATTGAAATTGAAAGAGATGTGAATAACGGCTGTTGGCTTGGCTTTGGAGTAGAACCTAATTTTTATTGGTTTACCATTCAATCGCAGGCAGATGGACCTTTTGGGTTTATTCTCGATAGCGCTAATCCAGCTGTGCCCTCCGATCTTGATTTTAATGTGTGGGGCCCTTTCACGCAAGATCAAGTCTGTGAAAACAAAGAAGATGTTATCGCATTTATTAGAAATAACCAGCCGATCAGAAGCTCTTGGTCTCCTACGCCCGGTGCTACGGGCCTCGCGGATAGGCATCCAATATTCAATACACCGGTAACCGATGAGTATGATTGTGGCGATGTACCTGGCGCAGACGGGGATGATTTTGTAAAAACGATTCCTACACGTAAAGGCGAGGTATATGTCGTGTTGATTAATGACTGGGGCAACCTCATTGGTGAAGAAGGAGTGGGCATCAATTGGTCTCCATCCGCGCCCCCTGTTCTGGAGCAAATTCCGACCGTTGTAGAAGTGGGCGACACCTCTATTTGTTTGGGTGAATCGGTTCAGCTCGCCATCAGTAGCCCTGTAAGCTCTATTACTTGGTTGAACGATACGGCAACTTTGTCCTGCGATGATTGCCCAAATCCAATAGCTACGCCTACGCAAACCACGACTTATCGTGCATTAGTGGATGCGGTTTGTTATAATGATACAATTGATATTAAAGTTGAAGTTTTCACTGTAAATGCAGGCCCCGATGTAACTGTTTGCCGTGGTGAGAAATTTGACATTATTGCCGGAAGTAGTTTTGATGATGCCGTTTGGAGGTGGATAGTACCGAATGGTATTGAATTTAGTTGTTTAGATTGCCCAACACCGACTGTTTCTGCTAATACGCCAGGTGTCTATCAAATTATTGTTTCCTTGACTGCGCCTAATTGCACGCCTCGTGATACCGTCATAATTACAGTAAGATCAGAGCAGGCACCGGAATATTCTATCAGCGATGATATGGAAATTTGCCAAGGAGAAAGCGTGAGCCTTGGCGGTGCACCAAATGCAAATACTACTTATGAATGGACATCGGCACCTGAAGGATTTGCATCGTTAGAGGCAAATCCAGAAGTGACACCTTCTCAAACCACCAAATATTTCCTGAAAGCGAGTACGCCAGCTTGTCCGATTACCAAATTGGACAGCGTAAACATCGTCGTTTTTATTCCGCCGGTGCTGCAAGTTGCTGCTGATACTTCTGTTTGTCAAGAACAACCTGTTCAATTAGGACTTAGCCAACCCGAAAGCGGCGTGACTTATAACTGGATTGGTCCTGACATCATTGATGATCCTGCCAACCTCAATACCCTTACATTTCCAACTTCGGCCGGAAACTATATTATAACTGCTACGCGTGGTGCTTGCGAAGTAATGGATACCGTGCAAATGAGAATTACGCCGATTGATATTGCTATTCAAATTGAAGGGCAAGAACCAGATACAGTAAGGCTTTGCCGAGGGGAGGAATTGAATTTAAGCGCTTTGGCAGTGCCATCGGGTACGCCTGTTATTTGGACACCGAATGATGGCTCGTTGAGCGATACAATTGGCACTAACATTATAGCCAAACCCGAAACTCAAACTACTTATTACGCTACGGTTACCGTTGGTGAATGTATTCGAATTGATTCTATTATTGTGATTGTTGATTCCTTGCCTTCCAATTTGGCGATCATGCCAGGCGATACTTCAATTTGCGAAGGAAGTTTGATTATTTTGGAATCAGAATTGTTTGAACCTAAAGATTTTATGGAAATCGAGTTTAAATGGTTTCCAAGTCGCGGGCAACAAACACCTGATTCTTTATATAACCTTGTCATTCAACCGGATACAACCACTCGATATTTCAGAGTAACGACCAATGGTGTTTGTATTGATACCGCTTATGCAGATGTGGTTGTAAAACCAATTCCGGTATTACAAATTATTCCATCAGATACGACGCTTTGCCCTGGTGAAAAAGTTCAATACAAGGTGGAAGGACCAAACGGCTTGACCAAACCTATGTGGATGCCGCCTACTGGCTTGAGTTGTACAGAATGTTTTAATCCGACTGCAACAGCCCTTACAAGTGCATCCTACCAGTTTATGGCAGAATTGGACGGTTGCCCTGGCTCTGCTTCTGCTTCTTTAAATGTGCCGATTCCGCAGATTAGCCTAAATCCTCGAACTGAGATATGCTTGGGCGAAACAATTCGCCTCAATTTTGCCAATACGCCTGGCGCTACTTATACCTGGACTTCTTCCACCGATCCGAATTTTAGAAGTAATGATCCTTTATTGACGGTCACGCCTACCCAAAATACGACCTACAAAGTAGTAGCGCAAGTGGGAGGTTGCCAGCCAATTGAGGCTTCTATTTCGATCATTGTAGTTCAAACGGCGGATGTAAATGTACCTGATAATCAAACGATTTGCGAAGGTAGCTCTATTACGCTTACTGCTGATGGCACGGCTCCAAATGGTGTGACAGAAACTTTCCTCTGGCGCTGGAATGGACAAACGAGAGCCAATCCCTCTGTTACGGTTAATAATTTGACAGATGATACCGTTTTTGAATTGATTTACACTTATGGAAGAAACTGTGGCGTGGTCACCAAAAGAGTTTTGGTAGAAGTAGCCCCTGCGCCGGTTTTAGACTTGAATCCGAATCGCGTCATCTGTGCGGGAGATACCATCCAATTAAACCTGAGTGCCAGCAATAGCCCAGAAGTGGTTTATACTTGGACGTCACCAAGCAATCCTAATTTTACAAGCACTAATCCTTTATTGGCCGTTGCGCCCACGCAGACCACTACCTATCGGGTAAAAGCGGAAAGCCAAGGATGTGGCAAGCTCGAGCAAGAGATTACTGTGACCGTCGTTTCAGCAGCTGAGGTCAGCATTACTGGCAATACTTCGATTTGCCGGAATCAAACACTTTCATTGACGGCAAATAGCACTTTACCTGCAGGTATTGCAGATTCTTATCTTTGGATTGGCAATGGCCAGCAGTTTACAGGCAAAAACCTGATGGTCAATAATTTAACTCAAAATACCCGGTTTACCCTAATTTATACCTACGGCAATTGCGGAGAGGTTGTGAAAACGGTAGATGTGATGGTCAATCAAGCGATTCAGGTAGATAGCATCAGTATTTCGCCCAGTGCCACCGACTTGTTCCTGGGGCAAACACTTACCGTTACTGCCAATACAACGCCAACGAATGCCACTGGCGCAACGTTTGCTTGGATGGCCAACGATGAATCGATAGGTGGCAATACCTCACAAATCAGCCATACACCAGAAGAATCGCCGGTAATATACAAAGTTACGGTTACTTCTGCAGCCGGATGTACCACTACATTTTCTGTCACCGTTACATTAAATGAACCGGTGGTGGATATACCTAATGCCTTCACACCCAATGGAGATGGCAGAAACGATTTCTTTAATGTGATTAGTAAAACGCCGTTTACGCTTCTTGAGTTTAAAGTCTATAACCGCTGGGGGCAATTGGTGTATAATAATGACAACCCAAGCCAGGGTTGGGATGGCAAGCATAATGGCAATGACGCGCCTTCGG
>JANRME010000284.1:0-6127 GCA_033761835.1 Saprospiraceae bacterium | reverse complement strand
ATCAAGCGTACCTTCATCCACAAAAAGATAATTGCCTGATATGCCTGCGAAAAAGCCAAATGAAATATTACTTACCAAAGTACTATCAGAAGTGCGCATATTCACAGCCGTGATACGCTCGCTATAGCTGCCATCATCCTGTTCTTCCGAGCTTACAATGATATGATATTCAGGATATTGATAAACTGTAATATTATTGATTACCACAAAAGTAGATGCATCCGCATTTGCTGGCCCGATTAAAGTATCTTTTGCAGCGTATTTTTGTGAAGGCGCTTGATTGGTGGGGGTTGGAGAGGAAGTACAATTGTATAGCCCTATTATAAAGGTTAAATAAATAAATATCCTATTTTTCATCGGGAATTAGGTTTTATGATTAAACACAAATGGGTTGAACGGCATTTACTGCCCTCCAACCCATCATGGATTTATAATGTTTTAATGCGTCCGAATATGTCGTAGTGTAAAGTAAAATATGGCACCATAGCCCAAGCTGAGCATCAGGTGAAATATCAAGAACGTCGTGTTCTGAATCAAAATACCACCGATCACGCCACCCAGAAAATACAAAGCTAAGAAACCTTCGAGTAAGGTCGTCCAGGAAAGTTTTTTACTCAAATATTTACTTTTGCTAAATGTATCCTTAATGGTCTGAATATTGAACTTCGGCGTACGTACAAACGGCGACTTTTTGCCACGATAACCTTGAATAACAGCTACGGAATTATGTAAAGACAATCCCATCGAAAGCGCCAGGAATAGCGGGAACAAGAATATAAACTTGTATAAAGATTTGCCAAAATCTTCTTCCTGATGGCGTGCAGGCGACTGCAAATTAGCAGTGTAATAAACTGCAATAATAGATAATAAACCTATCATAAACCATGCAAAGAAGCTTTTGCTGAAGCCTTGCTCGATCAAATCGCCCAATACAAACAAAAGTGGTACACTGAACACACCTGCGATAAATACAAATACAAAAACCGTGCTGCTCAAGAGGTGTACCGTTGCTTGGATTTTCTGCCAAAGGCTTAATTCTGATTTCCAAACAGTTGGCAACATTTTCTTGGCTGTTTCTGCACCACCTTTCATCCAACGGAATTGCTGCGATTTCAAGCTATTCATCTCTGCTGGAAGTTCGGCCGGAGCGCCTACATTTTCCAGGAATTTTATTTTATAGCCCTTCAACTGCGCACGGATGCTCAGGTCGAGGTCTTCCGTCAAGGTATCTGCTTCCCAGCCACCCGCGTCGTCAATCGTTTGCCGACGCCATACGCCCGCCGTTCCGTTGAATTGCAACAAATAATTGCCTGCTTCGCGTCCTTTTTGCTCCACCGTGAAATGCACATTCAATTGTAAAGCTTGAAGCCTGGTAATCAAGGAGTAATCTTCATTGATATGCTCCCAACGGGTTTGCACTACGCCAACTTTGGGATCATTAAAGTAAGGCATCGTGACTTTCAAAAAGTCTTGGCGCGGTAGAAAATCTGCATCAAAAATGGCAATAAACTCACCTTTGGCAAATTTCATAGCTTCTTGCAAGGCTCCGGCCTTATAGCCCTTGCGATCCACGCGGTGGATATGCTCAATATTCAAGCCTTTGCCTTTCCATTCTTCTACTTTCTGGCGCGTGATTTCCACCGATTCATCGGTAGAGTCATCCAATACGTGAATTTCAAAACGATCCTTTGGGTAGTCGAACTGAGCAATGTTGTCAATCAATCGTTCTACCACGTACATTTCATTGAAAATAGGTAATTGCACCGTTACAAACGGGTAGTCTTTTGTGTTTGCGTAGGTTTCGTTTTCCTCAATAGTAGCCGTTACTTTTTCCACCAGATCAGACGGCGTAGGCTGGTCTCCTTTTTTTGCCGCTTTTTTGTAATGATACAATAGATTGAACTGCATCACACAATACATCGTGATGTAAATGAGTGCTGTGCTGTAAATGATTAAAACCGCATAAGCCAATACAGACATTGTTGCGAAGTTTTAGTTGTTATTGTCAATGTTGAATCGTAAAAAAGGAAATCTGAATAGCTGAAAAATTTTCAAATCCAACATTTCAGTTTTCTCATTATAAAAATTTAAATATCGTCCATAAAATTTTGTGCCCCGCCAAAAAACTACCCCGCACCGTGCCGGATACTTTCGACACACCAATACGTTGGCGATAACTCACCGGCACTTCCCTACAATTCAATCGCTTCTTGGCTGCTTTCACTTGCATTTCCACCGTCCAGCCGAAATCCCGATCTTCCATTTCTAATTCGAGTAATTTTTGAAATTTAATCGCTCTAAATGGGCCTAAATCAGTAAAATGATAACTATAAAACATTCGTATCAAATTCGTTGCCAGCCAGTTGCCAAAAATCTGCTGCGGTTGCATCGCACCGCGTTCCATATCACCTAAAACCCTCGATCCGATCACTAAATCTACATCCTCTTCTACAATCGGATGAATCAATTGAGGCAATTCTTCTGGGTAATCCGAATAATCGGCATCCATAAACACCAGAATATCAGGCTGTTCCTCTTTGGGTTTTTGTAGCAAATAACCTATCCCCTCCAAACACGCATTGCCATATCCCATTTCAGGTACATCAAGTACGGTAGCGCCGCTCAAACTGGCAATTTGGGCCGTACGATCCGTACTAGCGTTATTGCAAACAATCACCTCCCGCACCAAACCCTTGGGAATATTGGCTAAAACCAACCCAATGGATTTTTCTTCGTTGTGCGCCGGAATGATAACGTCAATTACGGGTCTATTCAAAACCAACAAAAGTTTATTAACTGAGTAAAGGTCGTGGGCCGTTTTAATTATGTTTTTTTTGTTTTCTGGCTACCTTGTTCCATCTACCCCTGAAACGATTGCAACCATCTGACGCAAAAACTACACAAAAGTATCGTTTTTCTTAAAAACTTTAACTTTTATTTGAAACCATATTTTTCAACATTTCCGATTTCAAAACGAAAACACAAAAATTCGCTCCACAGTTTCAGCAGCAGGTATGATTTTTGTCAAAGATAAATGATTCGTTTACAAACAGTTTTCAATGGCTTCAATTAATTCTGTCATGTTTTCTTGAATCGCTTCTGCTACAATGGGGCCGCCACTTTTGAGGTAAGCAATTTTACCCTGACGATCAATTACAAAAAGAGCAGGGAGACCAAACGGCTGTTCAAAAATTTGCCAAATGATTTCATTTGCATCGGGTATAATTTTAAACCAAAATTCATTGGTTGGAAGAAACTCTTCAAAAACGACATTTTCCGGGTCATCGGCAAGCGCCAAAAATTGGACATCTCTGAACCGATATTTTTTCACTACTTCGTTCAATGCGGGGATTTGCTTCAGGCAAGGATCGCCACAGCTATTGTAAAAAAAGTAAAGCACTACCACCTGCCCATGCAGTTGGGCGAGTTCCATCGCTTCTTTTTCTATTGTTAAACCAATAAAATTGGGCGCTTCCAAGCCGATCACACATTTTGGATCGTAAGGTATTTCATTGCGCTCCCTGCATTTTTTCAAGGCTTCTTTATAGCTCAATTCCTGGCTGGAAAGGCCATGAATACCAACGAAAATAACCGCGAGCAGAAGAATGCTTTTCATACGATTTAAGGTGTTTTCTAAAGCAAAATACTCGTGCGCATCTAAAATCTATCGTCTATTGTCTAACGTCTGACTTATCCATGTATTTTTGCCGTGAAATGATTTTACCTTTTTGCCGTTTTAAAACCTGATAGCAATTAAAATTGGAGCATGAAGCAACTGATATACTTGTGTTTACTGGCTTTGATCGCCATTACCATCTTTTCCAATTGTGAGCAGGACGAATTCGATTTCACCACCGATAGCAACGCCAAACTGGAATTCTCTTTGGATACGCTGCGTTTCGATACCGTTTTCACCGAACTCGGCTCCGCCACGCGTTCTTTCAAAATCTACAACCGCAACGATAAAGCCATCCGCATTTCTGACATCTTCCTGGAAAGTGGCAACAACTTACGCTGGCAAATGAACGTGGACGGCATCCCCGGCAATGCGCAACAAGACGTGGAGGTCTTGGCGAAAGACAGTATTTACGTTTTTGTAGAAGTGACCATCGACCCCGATCAACCGCTTTCCGCGAGTCCTTTCGTGATCGAAGACCGCGTCGTGTTTGAAACCAACGGCAACACGCAATACGTCAACCTCGAAGCCTGGGGCCAAAACGCCAACTATTTCCCAAGCCGCTTCAACAAAGGCGTGGCGGTGCGCCTGACTTGTAATAACGGCCCACTCGTCTGGGACGATCCCAAACCCTACGTCATCTACGGCGCTGTATTTGTGGATAGTTGCGAACTGGTCATCCCCGCCGGCGCGCGCATCTACGTACACGGCGGCGTAGCGCAAAACGATCTTTTTGGCGGTATTTACAACGATGGAATCTTATACATTCAAGCCGCCGGGAAGCTCACCATTCAAGGTACGAAAGAAAAACCCGTCATCATACAAGGTGATCGCCTCGAAGAAAGCTTTCTCGACGACGCCGGACAATGGAACGGCATCGTCCTAAGTCGTGGCAGCAAAGGCAATACCATCGATTACGCCACCATTCGCAATAGTCGCTTTGGCATCCTCGTCGATTCTACCGCCGATTTGACCGTGCGCAATTCCCAGTTTTACAATACCGTCAGCAGCGGCATTATTGGTTACCGTAGCCGCATCACCGCTGAAAACTGCTTGATCTACAATAACGGCGCAACGTCGGTGCTCTTCCTGCAAGGCGGCGATTACAATTTTACCTATTGTACCATTGCCAGCTACGGCGTGAATGCTTCAGCGCTGGGCATGAGCAATTTCTTCTGTCATAATGAAGATTGCAGTTCCAATACCGTCTATCGCCTCGTTGCCCGATTTAAAAACTCCATTATATATGGTTCGCAAAACGACGAAATTGAGCTCTCCGATGCCCGCGAAGGCAAAGAACCATTGCTATTTGATATTCGATTTGAAGATTGTATTGTAAAAGTGGAAGAACTCTTGCGCGTCCTCAACGGCCGCTATGCCAATTTCTTTGACGAGCAATGCGATCCCTGCCTCAATCCGCAGCGCAGCGACAAACTATTTGTTAAGCCGGACGAAAACGATTACCATTTGGATTCGCTTTCGGTTGCACAAGGTTTAGCCAAACCCATCATTTCCCCTAAGATTATCGACATCGATCTCGAAGGCAAACCCAGAGACGCCACCAAGCCCGACATCGGGTGCTACGAGCGCGAGAATTGATGTACTTGAAATTTAAAAACATTATTAACGAAAGGAATA
The DNA here is from genome assembly GCA_033761835.1 of Saprospiraceae bacterium. Taxonomy (GTDB): domain Bacteria; phylum Bacteroidota; class Bacteroidia; order Chitinophagales; family Saprospiraceae; genus JADJNW01. Next base: position 813 of record JANRME010000284.1, on the reverse strand, counting down.
GTATGCTTTTTTGCTAAATAAATCGCCCTTTTCGGCATCATAAAGCTTGTTGGTGTCAAAAACTTATGATATTTCGTTGTCTTCTTTTGATTTTCTGTCATCTTCTTTTCATTTTTTGTCGTCTGACTATGATGTTTTGATATACTTTTTTCATTTTTGATGTCTTCCTATCATATATGGTTGTCTGCTTTTCATTTTTTGAGGTCGGAAAAGGTGGTTTTGACGTCCAAAAATCAAGGAAGGAGAATGCGGAATGATAAGTAGAGCAGAAAAAATGAAAGGAAGACGACGAAATATCATAGTCGGAGAACGAAATATCATAGGAAGACGACAAAATATCAAGAGTTGACTTTGAGAAAGGAAATTATGATAAGAATATTACGATTCTTAATAAAAAAAGAGGAACTTGGCAGAAGAATATTATATTGGTAAATAAAGTCGATATGAAAACGCATAAAAAAAGGCTGAAGCCTTTGCTCCAACCTTGATGAAAAGTGTTTACCCAAAAAAATCTTTATGGCGTACAGGTGTAGAGGCTTTCAGGCTTAGAGGCGTATAGGTTTATAGGTTTAAAGGTCTAAAGCTGTCCTATAAGCTTCTAAGCCAATACGCCTTACACCTATTCCCCTTTTCCCCTATCTCCCTATCCCCCTTTACTCGTTTCCATTCCAAGGGAAAGCCCCACAATCCACGTTTTTCACAATAATGCGAATCATATCCATCGCCGGCGGACAAGGTCCGTCTGGTCCATCGGGATCGTTGGTTTTCAGTACAATGGTCACATAACCGCGCTTGGCATCGTTCGCACCCGGT
>JANRME010000283.1:0-7371 GCA_033761835.1 Saprospiraceae bacterium | reverse complement strand
GTGAAGTAGGAAGTTGTCTGTACCATGATTTATCGGATTTGTTGATTTACTTGATTTAAGATTTTAAAGGATTTTATTAGTGACCTTTTCTGTATAATCTCGTCATAAAATTGATTGAAAAAATCATGATAATCCTCAAGTTCTATAATCATGGTACAGACAGGCAAATTTTTATACGAAGAATTGAGCCATCATGTTATTGGCTGCGCAATGGAGGTGCATCGTACTTTAGGAAACGGTTTTCAGGAAGTGATTTATCAAAGAGCCCTTGCTATTGAATTGGAAATCGCAGGTATTTCTTTTGTTCGTGAAATAGAAATGGAGATTTTCTACAAAGGAAGACACGTTGGTACGCGTCGGGCAGATTTTTTTGTAGAAGGGAAGATGATCTTAGAACTGAAAGCACAAATTCAATTGGACGATGCTCATCTTGCTCAAACGATGAATTACTTGGAGGCCTACGAAAAAGAAGTCGGCTTGCTCATTAATTTCGGGGCGCGTAGTTTACAATTTAAACGAGTACATAACAATAAGCTTAGGCCTTGATTTTAGTGATTATCGGATTGCCCTGATTTTGAAAGATTAATAATCTATTAACCTAATCACTAAGAAAATCGGGGGCTTAATTTTTTAATTAAAAATCAAGAAAATCGAATCAAGGCAATCCTTAAATCCAACAAATCATGGTCTAACATTTACTTCGGAAACTGCTTTCCACTCAATCCCGGTATTACACTCATTGCATTTTTATAATACAATTTTTTTAGAACTTCATCGGGTAAAGCCAAGCCATACATCCGCCAGAAAGCATGATAGCGCTTATAATATGGAAAATATTCATCAGATGATTCCAGTACCCGGAAATAAGTATGATATTCTTCAGGATTATAAGCATCTTTACCAAACATTACACGATTTTGATATTTTGCAAAGAATTTATTTGCTTGCCGCGGCTGACGCCCAAATTCCGCGATCACCGCTCCAATCTCTACATACATATTTGGCATTTCATCTAAAAGCTGACCGAGCTTATCCAGGTCATTGGCGTGCCAGCTCATGTGCGCGCTGATAAACTTGGTTTTAGGATGTTTTTTAAACATATTAAACTGTTCCTGTATGAGTTGTTCCCAAGATACAGGATCGGTGTCGCCCCGCTTACGACGTGGATGGGTTTTGAGTTCTAACCAGCGTTCATTTGTTGAGTCAAAAGGTTCCCAAAATTGCTTAGGATCAGCGGTGTGAATGAGCACAGGGATACCCAATTCGCCACACTTTGCCCAGATGGGGTCAAGCCGAGGATCATCTACTGCCACCCGCTTTCCATCTTTATCATTGACTGAAAATCCGAGATTTTTGAATATTTTCAAGCCCTTTGCGCCAATACTTACATCATATTCCAATTGCTTGAGCGTACTCTCTGTCCAATCTGGATCGCTGATGCTTCCAAAATTAATATTCGTAAAAACAGCTATACGATCTTCATAATTATATTTCTTGATATTGTCCATTATGCCTTTCAGTTGTTGACCGCCGCCACCACTGAGGTTGACGATCAAACCCATATTCATGGCATCCATTTCGCCAATCAATTTTGTCAAATCCATTTCTCCCATGCGCCAATGATGGCTATGCACATCGATAAATGGGAATTTGGCTTTAGTCATTGGGTGTTCTGGCACGACCAGCGAAGAAGGCGGGTCATAGGCCTCAAAATCCATTTTAGCATTTCCATCCACTCCCTGCGCATGGATAACGAATAAAAAACCTACTGAAAATAAAGCAATTAGCAGTGATTTTTTCATGGGTTGAGTGTTTTTATGATTTATTTATCTAAAATTATTACAAAACGCTTATCCAATGGATCCAAATTCGCCTTTAATACATCAAAAAATTCATCACCATATTTAATATAAAAAGCTGCGAAATTATCTGTTCGTTCCTGCAAACCATTATTAGGAAAAAATTTATCACGCAAAGCACGAATCTGATTCAACGCCGTTTCGTGCTTCTGCTTTTCAGCGCGAACGATTTTACTTTCGACTTGTTCCAGGCTTTTTACTTGTTTCGCACCTTCTGCGAGTACTGATTTTTCAAGCGTTGGATCAATTTCTTTCGCTTTAGCAGCTACCTGTTCAAACAGCTTTTCTAATGCTGCTTTTTCTTCTTCCAAGCTCAGCTCATTTTCAGCATGCGCAGCAATATAGTGCTTAATTAATGTTTCTGTATCTGTAAAAAGGTCTTGTATCTTCAATTCTAGTTTTTGCATCCGATTTACAGAACCGCCATCAACCCACAGCACTGAATTGCGCCGTACCAGCATGGGGAAATTGATGCCGAAATGCTCAAATTGACTCTTGCGCTCCAACCAATAAGCGATCTCTCCGCCGCCGCCGATATAAGCCAGATTTGGCAAAATCAATTCTTGGTACAAGGGCCGAAGCACCACATTCGGACTAAAATGCTCAGGATATGCTTGCAATTCTTGTAATAATTCATCTTTACTAAAACTATAATCTGTGTTTAAAACCTTATACGTATCTCCTTCTAATACAATACGATTGCGGATTTGATCGCGTAAATAAAAAAGATTAATATCCCGTACGTAGGCTTGACTTCCAAACCCGACTGCTTCGAGCTTTTTCTGCGTCGACTCTACATATTGCTGAGAAGATTGATATAATAATTCCTCTTCCATAATTGGCAGGAATACTCGCTTGAGTTGCGCATTATTCATATCAATTATTACTAATCCATCTTCCTTAAATAGCTCATTCACAAGATGAACCGTAGCTGCACCATAGGTTTCATGGGAAGTATAGGCGGTTTCAATAATATGATATAAGTGCTGAGCATTATCTGATTCACCCAGGATTTGCTTCAGTTCCTCGAGTACAGGACTTAAGGATTCTGTTTTCATCATGCCACACGAGCCGACTTCTCCCGATTGCCATTCAATTTTTTTATTAAAAATATTTGCATGGTTAATTTCCTCAAAATCATGGTCTTCTGCGCCATTTACAAATACAGGCACGAAATTATAATTTGGATAACGTTCGTGGAGCGCTTTCGCCAAATGAATCGTTGAAATAATTTTATAAATATAATATAAAGGACCTGTAAATAACGCTGGCTGGTGCGCCGTTGTTACTGTAAATGTGTTTTCTTGCAAAAGTGCTTCAACATTTGCACGAACAGCATCAGAAGCGGTGATTTTAATATACTGCTCGCGCAATACATTTACTAGCACTGGGCGATTCGTTTTATCTTTTATCTTGTCTTCGATCACTTTTGCGAAAGCATCAATATTGACATCATATTTGTAAAAAGGACGAAGTGTCGGATTACCAGTAGCGTATGCGGTATCTTTAGAAGACAGTTGCGGCACTTGCTCGAAGGGCAGTTTCAGTATTTCCATCAATCGGTTAGGGTTTTGCATTAGATTGATATTTGGTAGAGGGTATAGGGTAGAGAGACAGTTTTGCGGGTGTCCCTATGCCCTTTACTCTATGCCTTCTACAATTTTAATGTGCGAATAAATAAAAATATTTACAACTGTTATTTAATTTGGTTGCACCTTAGCTTTATCTTAACAAAATTGAAGTACGATTTACCCTAACGCTAAAACACCATAATACAAAAGTATGAAGCAATACATCTTAGCCTTAGATCAAGGAACAACGAGCTGCCGAGCCATTTTATTTGACAAAAACGGCGCAATACAAGCTATTGAACAACAAGAATTTACGCAATATTACCCCAAGCCGGGCTGGGTCGAACACGATGCCTTGGAAATCTGGAAAGTGCAGTTAGCAGTGACGCAAAATCTGCTCAAAAAACGAAATTTGTCGGGCAAAGATATTGCGGCGATTGGCATTACCAATCAACGCGAAACGGCAGTGGTTTGGAATAAAAATACGGGTGTCCCCATTGCGAATGCGATTGTGTGGCAAGATCGGCGCACCTCGGGCATTTGCGATGAGTTGAAAGCGGCGGGACATGAAACCTACATCCGCGAAAGCACGGGATTGGTGATTGATGCTTATTTTTCAGGAACAAAAGTAAAATGGTTATTAGATAATGTTCCTGGTGCGCGGGAACAGGCGGAGCAGGGCGAATTATTATTTGGAACGATTGATTCTTGGTTGGTTTGGAATTTGACAAACAAACAGTTACATATTTCGGACGTTTCTAATGCTTGTAGAACTTTAGTGTATAATATTCATTCATTACAATGGGATGAAAAATTATTACAACTACTAAATATTCCGAAAAATATGCTGCCGGAAGTCAAATCTTGCAGCGAAATTTACGGGCAAACCGAGGCGAGTTTATTCGGCGAACCCATTGCGATTGCTGGCATGGCGGGCGATCAGCAGGCGGCGTTATTTGGGCAAGTTTGTCATAGTCCCGGCATGGCAAAAAACACCTACGGCACGGGCTGTTTTATGTTGATGAATACCGGCACGAAGCCCGTCGCTTCTCAGTCGGGCTTGGTCACAACGATTGCCTGGAGTTTAAATGGCGAAGTCAACTACGCGCTGGAAGGCAGCGTTTTTATTGCGGGTGCGGCGATTCAGTGGCTGCGCGACGGCTTAAAAATCATTGACGAATCACCTGATTCTGAATACTTTAGCTTAAAAGTGCCGGATACGGACGGCGTGTATGTCGTGCCGGCGTTCACGGGTTTGGGCGCGCCTTACTGGGACATGTACGCACGCGGCGCGATTTTTGGCTTGACCCGTGGCACGAGTAAAGCGCATTTGATTCGGGCAACGTTGGAATCTTTGGCGTACCAAACGAAAGACGTACTCGACGCGATGGGCAAGGACGCGGGCACGCCACTCAAGGGCTTGCGCGTGGACGGCGGCGCTTCGGCGAATAATTTGCTGATGCAATTTCAGGCGGATATTTTGGGTGTTCCTGTGGAGCGTCCGAAAATTATTGAAACGACCGCCCTGGGAGCCGCGTATCTGGCGGGTTTAGCATGTGGATTCTGGTCCAAATCGGAATTAGAAGAAAAATGGCAATTGGATGCAAAATTTGATGCACAAATGCTTGAAGAACAACGCAATAAGTTGTACAGCGGCTGGCAAAAAGCAGTAAAACGCACGATGGATTGGGAGAAGAATTAACCTGTAGTTTACTAGTTTGGAAGTTTGGGTGTTCGGAAGTTGCTACATCAACGTATAGCCTCCAAACGCCCAAACCTCCGAACTTCCAAATTTTTAAACTTTTAGAATTATGGCGGGAAAGATCATAGAGGTTGAACAACTATTTGAAATACAGCAGAATAGAATTCTATTTGATGTAAGAACACCGGCGGAATTTGCACAAGGACACATTCCGGGGGCGGTAAATTTACCTTTATTTTCCGATGAAGAACGAGCCGTCGTCGGCACAATTTACAAACAACAAAGCCCGGAACTGGCGCTGCTCAAAGGCTTAGAATTCGCGGGTTCGAAAATGCGCTGGTATGTGGAAGAAGCGCAGCGACTAGCTGAAAATCAAGCAGTTGCAGTGCACTGCTGGCGCGGTGGGAAACGCAGCGAAAGTATGGGCTGGCTGCTGGGGCAAGCCGGTTTTGATGTAATGATTGTAAAAGGAGGCTATAAAAATTATCGGAACTATATTCACACTTATTTAGCGGAGCAGAAAGCACCGTTTATTATATTAGGCGGATATACGGGTTCGGGAAAAACGGAAATATTACATGAGTTAATAAAGTTAAATGAACAAGTGCTTGACTTAGAAGCTATTGCGCATCATAAAGGCTCTGCTTTCGGTGCATTAGGCGAAACGGAACAACCGACCGTCGAACAGTTTGAAAATGATTTATTTGAAGCTTATTACAAACTAAATAAAACCCGTCGCATCTGGATAGAAGATGAAAGCAAAGCCATTGGCAGGGTTTATATTCCTGATGGATTCTGGCAACAGATGACCCATGCACCGCACATCAAATTGGAAATTCCATTACAAGAGCGGATTCAACATTTAGTAGATATTTATGCGAATTATCCAAAAGCCTATTTAGTCGAATCATTTACTAAAATTAAGAAACGCCTGGGTGGATTACATTTAAATCAAGCTTTAGAAGCCCTCGAACAGAATGATTTCGCGGAAGCGGCGCGAATTGCGTTAATTTATTATGATAAAACCTACGAGCATTGTTTACAAAATAAAACCGAAGCGACCATTTTCCCGTTTAATGCCGAGCATTTTGATCCGAAAAAAATCGCCGCAGATTTAATAGAATTTGCTGCACAAATGGATGGGACACTGATTTATAATGACACAAGTGGACTTTATTAATTTTTATAAAACACATCATGTTGCCAACTGAAATACAATCCTACAAATTGACGCAATACAGCCACGGCGCGGGTTGTGGGTGCAAAATTGCCCCTAAAGTTTTAGATCAGATATTACATCATAACGCCGATAAATTACATTTTCCGAATTTATTAGTCGGTAATGAAGAGCGCGACGACGCGGCGGTGATGGATTTGGGCGATGGCACTGGCATTGTCAGCACGACCGATTTTTTTATGCCGATTGTGGATGACGCCGAGGATTTTGGGCGCATCGCTTCGGTGAACGCCATCAGCGACGTGTACGCCATGGGAGGCACGCCAATTCTGGCAATTGCGATTCTGGGCTGGCCCATCAACCAATTGCCACCGGAGGTTGCGAATCAGGTGATCGAAGGCAGCCGCAAAGCATGCGCGGAGGCAGGCATTCCGCTGGCGGGCGGGCACAGCATTGACAGTCCGGAGCCGATTTTCGGCTTGGCGGTGACCGGTCGCGTGAAATTAGAGCATTTAAAGAAAAATGGCGGTGCGACAATCGGCTGTAAATTGTTCTTAACCAAGCTATTAGGTGTCGGTGTTTTAACAACGGCGCAGAAAAAAGAAAAATTATTACCGGAACATCATCATATCGCTCGCGATAGCATGGTGCAACTCAATAAAATCGGCGAAGCATTCGGCAAATTATCTTACGTAAAAGCCATGACCGATGTAACGGGCTTCGGTTTGCTCGGTCATTTGAGTGAAATGTGTGAAGCGAGTGATGTAAGCGCCGTGCTGGATTTTAATAAAGTGCCAACCATTGATGAAAATATTATAGATTATTATTTAGCTGCTAAATGTATTCCTGGCGGTACGCATCGCAATTGGGATAGTTATGGGCATAAAATAGCGCCATTAAGCGACAAGCAAAAATTCATTCTCGCCGATCCGCAGACGAGCGGGGGCTTGCTGGTAGCAGTCGACCCGGAGCGAATAGTTGATTTTCAAACAGTTGCAAAAGAAAATGGGTTAGAATTGGAGGCATTTGGGAAAATCATAGAAAAAAAGGAATTTTTGATAC
>JANRME010000282.1:0-12370 GCA_033761835.1 Saprospiraceae bacterium | reverse complement strand
CTCCCCTTCGAGTAGTGTAAATTGTAGCCGATAATACGATAGGAATTTCTTAGCGCGGGGTTGATTCTGGAGTATTGAACGGTTATGCTTACAACAAGAATGACACTATATTATTGCCGTTTCAAATTTGCTTTTTAAGCGTGGCGAAAAGTTTTATCTTCGCTGCTGCAAATATAACTATTTATCTGAAAAAATATTGTAATACCATAATGATAAAAGCTTGCATTTTTGATTTGGATGGAGTGATTGTCGATACAGCGAAATACCATTTTTTGGCTTGGCGGCGCTTGGCGAATGAATTGGGATTCGATTTTACGGAAGCGGACAATGAAAAACTCAAAGGCGTAAGTCGAATGGGATCGCTGGACTTGATTTTGCAGTGGGGCGGACTAGATTTGAGCGAAGCAGAAAAATTGGAATTAGCGGATCGCAAAAACGATTGGTATAAAGAATATTTGAAGGATATGTCGTCAGATGACATATTGGAGGGCGTAATGTCTTTTTTACAAGAGCTTAAAAAACGTGGTATTCGAATCGGGCTTGGTTCTGCCAGCAAAAATGCCATGATGGTGGTGGAAAGGATTGGTTTGCAAGATACTTTCGAGGTAATTATTGATGGCAATAAGGCGACCAAAAGTAAGCCGGATCCGCAAGTATTTGCGCTGGGGGCAGAAGCTTTAGGCGTAGCGCCGGAGGAGTCTATCGTTTTTGAAGACGCGGAAAGCGGTATTCAAGCAGCTCTAAATGGCGGTTTTTATGCAGTGGGTATTGGCAGTCCTGAAAATTTGGGGCACGCGCATTTGGTGATCCCTAATTTTATTGGCAAATCCTTCGACGATATTGTAGAAAGCATTTCCAATGAACTAATTCTCCAAAAATAACTTTAAACTCCAAATTCTAAAATCCATCGCAAAATGAAAAACTATTTAAAACACGATGAGTGGTGCATCATAGAAGAAGGATTTCACAAAGAACATAACCGGATCAGCGAGAGTGTATTCAGTATCGGCAACGGGCGGATGGGTCAGCGCGCCAATTTTGAAGAAAAATTCACAGGCGATACCTTACCGGGTAGCTATGTAGCTGGGGTTTATTATCCTGACAAAACCCGCGTGGGTTGGTGGAAAAATGGCTACCCTGAATATTTTGCTAAGGTATTGAATGCTGCCAACTGGATTGGAATTAATATCAGCTTTGATGGGGAGGAATTAGACCTCGCCAAGTGCGAAGTACAAGAATTTCAGCGTGTTTTGAATATGAAAGAAGGTTATTTGGAACGCACTTTCGTGGCCAAAATGGAGAGCGGTCGCCGCGTGAAAGTGCAAGCCAAACGCTTTTGTAGTATTGAACAAGATGAGATCGGCGCCATTCGTTACGCCATAACACCTTTAGACTTTTCTGGTACTTTGACGGTCATGCCTTATGTCGACGCGGATGTAATCAACCAAGATTCCAATTATGGTGAGAAATTTTGGGTTGAAATTGACAAAAAAGTAAAGCGGCGCACCGGTTATGTCATCGCGGAGACCAAAAAAACTGCGTTTCAGGTTTGCACCGGTATGAAATTTACAATTTTTCAAGGCAGCGAAGAAATAGATTTTAATTCTTACAAATACCAAAGAGAAAAATACGCTTCCTGTACCGTGGATTTACCTTGCGAAGAAGAACAAGAAACCGTGGTTTATAAATATTGTGCCAATATTTCTTCGCTCAATTATCACAAAGAAGAACTCCTCGATCGTTGTAAAGAAGCAGTAAAAAATGCCTTCGATAAAGGTTTTGACGCGCTACTTAAAGAACAAGCAGATGCTTGGGCGCGCAAGTGGGAAGAAGCCGATATTGTCATCGAGGGCGACGTATCGGCACAACAAGCTATCCGTTTTAATATTTTCCAATTATACCAAACTTATACCGGCGAGGACGAACGCTTGAACATCGGCCCAAAAGGATTTACTGGCGAAAAATATGGAGGTAGCACCTATTGGGACACGGAAGCTTATTGCCTACCTTTTTATTTGGCGACAGCCGATCCCTACGTGGCACGCAATCTCTTGGTCTATCGTTACAAACATTTGGAAAAAGCGATTGAGAATGCACAGAAATTGGGCTTCAAAGATGGCGCTGCACTCTATCCCATGGTGACGATGAACGGCGAGGAATGCCATAACGAATGGGAAATCACTTTTGAAGAAATCCACCGCAACGGCGCCATTGCTTATGCCATTTATGATTACGTGCGATACACCGCCGAACAGTCTTATTTATCTGAATATGGTTTAGAAGTGCTGATTGGCATTTCACGATTCTGGGCTCAGCGGGTGCATTTTTCTGCTCCAAAACAACAATATGTAATGCACGGTGTAACAGGGCCCAATGAGTATGAAAATAACGTAAACAATAATTGGTACACGAATTATATCGCCATCTGGTGCTTGAAATATACGTTAGAGGCAATTCAATATGTAAAAGAAAGTAGTCCTGAGAAATACAAAGTGATAGAAGAAAAAATAAAATTTTACGAGCATACTGAAGCCAACAAGTGGAAGGAAATCATTGAAAAAATGTACTTCCCGCAAGACGAAAAACTGGGCATCTTTGTGCAACACGAGGGTTTTATGGATAAAGAATTGCTCACTGTAGCCGACTTGCCAAAAGACCAACGCCCGATTAATCAAAAATGGTCTTGGGATCGCATTTTACGCTCCGTTTTTATCAAACAAGCCGACGTTTTACAAGGGTTGTACGCTTTTGAAGATCATTTTGATACCGACACGATCCGTCGCAATTTTGAATTTTATGAACCGCGCACGGTGCATGAATCCTCGCTTTCGCCTTGTGTCCATTCTATTTTGGCTGCTAAATTGGGTATGGAAGAGAAAGCCTATGAAATGTATCTTCGCACCGCTCGCCTGGATTTAGATGATTATAACAACGATACCGAAGATGGTTGTCACATTACAAGCATGGCAGGTACCTGGATGGCAGTAGTGAAAGGCTTTGGCGGAATGCGGGTGTACAAGGATGCGCTTCGCTTTCATCCATTTATTCCAAGCAAATGGCAATCTTATGCCTTTAAAATTCGCTTCCGGGGCAGGCTTTTGGAAATAAAAGTGGCCCAAAACAAAACGCAAATCATGAATCTTAGTGACAAGCCATTGGAATTATTTGTTTACAATCAGCCGTATCAAATAGAAGCGGACGGCCACGTTGTGGTATCTCATTAATACAAAAACGAAACAAGAAATGAGGAAAATCATTTTATTATTGTTGCTTGTTCAATTCATATCTTGCAAAGAAGAACCTCGAAAAGGGGAATCGGCAGCTTGCGCTGGTGGTGCGGTACCAGCTTTGGCTTTGGGCATTAACCGCGAGACCAATATTCTGACCTCCAATTACTGGGTAATTGAGTTTTATGTAGCCCAGGGTGAAAATTTTGAACCTAAAAAAGTCAACCGAGGCAAGTGGTACAAATTTAATAAAGACGGCACTTTCCAAAGCGGGCATTGGGAAGTACCGGGCTGCTCGGGCACTTGGCGATTGGATTATAGTACCCAATACCCTATGTTTATTGTTGATTCTTATAACGATGCAGAAGATTGGGCTTGGCATATGCAAGGAGTGACCGAAGATAATTCGGAAATGTCGTTGGTTGGCGCTCAGGGCTATTCTAATTATGCCGATTTGGTCAAGGCAATCAACTTACTAACCCCGCCTACCAAAAAACAATTTGGAGATGAGTAAGAGAGGTCTTGGGTATTAGACGTCAGGCTTATGGAATGCAATTTATATGCTTCTTTCAACATCTCAAACCCAAAACCTAACACCTTGTAAAATTAGTAATGTATGAATAATGAAAGCTTGGTAAGCCACTCTAATGGCCTGGTTCAAAAACCGCGCCTTAGTTTTTGGAATATTTTTAATATGAGTTTTGGATTCCTGGGCATTCAAATGGGCTTTGCCTTGCAAAATGCTAATGCCAGTAGAATCTTGCAAACCTTTGGCGCTCATGTAGAAGAGCTTTCCTGGTTTTGGCTCGTCGCACCGGTTACTGGCATGATTGTACAACCCATTATTGGTCATTATAGCGACCGCACATGGAATCGCCTTGGCCGGCGGCGTCCGTATTTTCTTACAGGCGCTATTCTGGCAGCTATTGGATTGATCTTAATGCCCAATTCCTCTGCATTTACGCAATATCTACCTGCCCTTTGGGTCGGTGCTGGTATGCTGATGGTCATGGACGCTTCATTTAATATTGCGATGGAGCCGTTTAGAGCATTGGTAGCTGATAAATTGCCTAGTGATCAACGTACGCTCGGATTTTCGGTGCAAACCGCATTGATTGGTGTAGGTGCAGTGATTGGTTCCTGGCTACCCTATGTGCTGGTAGAATGGTTTGGCGCTCAATCCACTGCCGATCCTGGCATTGTTCCGTATAATGTTATTTTGTCCTTTTTTATAGGCGCATCCGTATTGGTACTTAGCATCATCTGGACGATCATTCGCACAAAAGAATATTCGCCCAAGGAACAAGCGATGTATTCTGGTGAACCGGAAATACAAGAATCGAAAGGCTTAGCTGATATTTTTACCGATTTTGCCAATATGCCCAAAACCATGCTACAACTGGGTTTGGTGCAGTTTTTTTCCTGGTTTGCGCTTTTTTCGATGTGGGTTTTTACAACGCCTGCGTTGGCGCAACACGTGTGGGGATTGCCTTCTGATGACCGTAGCTCAGCGGCATTTAATGAAGCTGGCAATTACGTTGGCTGGATTTTTGGCGTTTACAATTTGGTTTCAGCCATTTTTGCGATGGCTTTGCCAATGATTGCTGCAAAAGTTGGTCGCAAGCGTACTCATGCAATTTGCCTGACAATCGGTGGATTAGGGCTGATCTCAGTGCTTTTTGTCACTAGCCCAGAGATGAAATGGATGCTGAATTTTTCTATGATTGGCGTCGGTATTGCATGGGCGAGCATTTTGGCGATGCCCTACGCGATTTTGGCCGGCTCGATTCCAGTGCATAAAATGGGTGTTTATATGGGCATTTTTAATTTTTTTATTACATTTCCACAGATTGTAAATGGCTTGATCGGCGGCCCAATGGTACACTATTTTTATGGAGATCATGCAGTTTGGGCGATTGTAACAGCGGGCATTGCTATGATCTTAGCTGCCTTTTTTGTATCCAGAGTGGAAGACAAGGATGATGTAATAATAACTGAATAATTTTCTAAATTATAATAACATTTTTAATGAGGCAGGGATTTATTGTATTATTTTTATGTACTTCTCTATTTGCAAATGCGCAGAAAACAATTGTCGAATCTGAGGCCATGCGTTTCAAAGCGCAAGTTGAACGAGACACCGAGGCTTTAAAAGTATTACTGACGGACGATCTGATATATATTCATTCCAATGCACTTACGGAGCGTAAGAGTGATTTTTTACAAAGTATAAAAACTGGCAATATTGCCTATCATTCCATGCAACCGGAGGAGGGCCGCAGCATTCGTAATTATGGTAAAGCCGGCATTAGTAATGGCATTGTCCACGTTATGGGAATTCTTAATGGGAATCTTTTCGATATCCGACTTCGTTACACGGCGGTTTATATAAAACAAAAAGGGATTTGGCGATTAGTATCTTGGCAATCCACCCGAATCCAGTAGCTCATAGCCCCGCCAAACGGAGCGAATGAAGGAAAAAGTATCATTTTCCTCTTGTCACATTAAAAAACGAATTTATGGAACGAATACCCAAATCATTGCTCATTGCATTGGTAATTACGACCGTTTTTGTAGCAGGAGCATTTACCGGTCGCTATTTTTTAGCCGAAGAAATCACGGCTGATGATGCGCGCAGTGCTGCGAAAATTGCTGGACTGGAATTCACTCAATCCGAAATTGATTCGCTGCTACCTGACTTGAAAAATTTTCGGGAAAGTTATGTTGCCAATCGAAAAACTGAATTACCGAATGCCCTCTCCCCTGTCCTGTTGTTTAATCCTTTACTGCCGGGCATGACGATTGACCAAGCCCAAAAGCCTGTTGTCTTTAGTAATCCAGGGAAAGTATCTTTGCCCAAAAATCGGGAGGAATTAGCCTTTTATTCTGTCCGCCAATTGGCAGAACTGATTCGTAATAAACAAATTACATCTACAGAATTAACTAAATTCTTCATAGATAGGCTTAAAAAGCATGATCCAAAATTGCACTGCGTTGTCACCATGACCGAAGATTTAGCTTTGGCGCAAGCGAAACGTGCAGATGAAGAAATTGCCAAGGGCAAATATCGTGGCTTATTGCATGGCATTCCTTACGGTGCTAAAGATTTATTAGCAAAAAAAGGATATAAAACGACCTGGGGTGCAGCACCTTACAAAGATCAAAGCTTTGATGACGATGCAACGGTTATCACTAAATTGGAAGACGCAGGTGCGGTGTTAGTTGCCAAACTTACATTGGGCGCGCTGGCTATGGGCGATGTATGGTTCGGTGGTATGACACGCAATCCCTGGGATATCGAAACGGGCTCAAGCGGCTCTTCGGCAGGTTCAGCATCAGCGGTGGCGGCAGGCTTGCTGCCTTTCGCAATCGGCACAGAAACACTTGGCTCAATCGTCTCACCTTCAACAACTTGTGGCACAACAGGGCTGCGGCCAACCTTTGGCCACGTAAGCAAATATGGCGCGATGGCTTTAAGTTGGAGCATGGACAAGATCGGGCCGATCACGCGCACAGTTGAGGATTGCGCTATTGTGTTTAATGCTATTTATGGGCCGGATGGCAAGGATTTATCGGTAATCAAAGCACCTTTTAATTATAATATAAAGTTCGACACCAAGAAATTAAAAATTGGCTATGTAAAAAGTGCTTTTGAAGGCAATTATCCTTTCAAAACTCAAGACAGCATTGCATTAGAAAAAATAAAGGAACTTGGTTATAAATTAGTTCCAATTGAATTGCCCGAGGTTCCTAATATCCGATTTTTACTTACAGCTGAGGCCGCAGCAGCGTTCGATGACCTTACCCTTAGCAACAAGGATGATTTAATGGTTCGTCAGGGTAGAAATGCTTGGCCCAATACCTTTCGATCTGCTCGCTTTATCCCAGCAGTGGAATATATCAAAGCTAATCGGTTGCGCTTACAACTTATGATGGATATGCAAAAAGTATTTGAACAAGTGGATGTATATCTCCATCCTTCCTTTAGCAGCAATAGTTTGCTTATCACCAACTTAACCGGTCATCCTTGTGTAGTGATGCCAAATGGTTTTCGTAATAACGGACGGCCAACCAGTATACTTTTACCGGAAAATTATTTGGAGAGGCGGAATTGCTGAGTTTGGCGAAAGTTTGGCAGGACGCAACGGATCACCATAAAAAACATCCTAATCTGTAGAAATCATAAGACGGAAGTCAAAATAGAAAAGTCAGACATCCAAAGCATCAGATGTCTGACTTTTTGCTCCTTCACTCTGTCATCAAAAACTATTGGATAGCATACACTACCTTCACCGAGTAGCGGAGAGTAATTGGTTTTGCTGTCATTTTACCAGAAGCATTTGCCGGAAGCGCTCCGTAAAACGGTGCATAGCCATCGTATGTATAAGCCGCTCCGTAATCTTGTACAACTTCAATGTTCATCAAATCGCCCAGTTTCTTACCTGTACTTTTCAATAATATTTCGGCTTCGTCTTTTGCATTTTGAAGCGCAGCGCCTTTAAGATCATTCATCATCTGCTTCATTTTAGAATTATTGAAATAAGTTACGTTAGCGCTGGCTAAACCTTGCATACCAAGCTTTTCGACCAATTTATTCAAAGCATCGAGGTTAGCAACACGAACCTGGTACATCTTTGAAATCAAGAAGGAATTTTCAGCACCTTCATAACCACCATAGTTGCCATACCCAGTCACATTTTCCACCATGATGTTGGCGTTAGGAATGCCGATTTCTTTTGCTGCTTTCAGCATACTGCTTTCCAATTGGCTAATGGTCATTTTTGTCCCTGAGTCGTCGCTGTATTCTTGTAATGTCAAGCTTACAAAAATTTCGTCTGGCTCAACTGTTTTTTCTGCGCTCCCAAATACGGAGATAGTTTTTGCGTTTTGTGCGATCATGGGGCTTACTAAAGCACTCATAAAGAGCACGATCATCATTTTGATTGCAGTTTTCATTTCGAATTGTTTTAATTTAAATGTTGAATTTTGAAGTACAAATGTAGGTCATTTTTGCTGACCATGCCATAGAACGTTATTAAGTTGCGCTTATTTTCAAACTTTTTTGAATTTGTTAAAATGTCCGATAAAAATATCAAAATTATCGTTGTAGGGGGCGGTGCTGCTGGTTTCTTCGCGGCTATACGCTGTGCAGAATTAAATCCTAATGCCGAAGTCACCATTCTTGAACGCGGGCGAAATGTGCTGGAAAAAGTAAAAATCTCAGGCGGTGGGCGCTGCAATGTGACCCATGCCTGCTGGGCGCCTGCTGAATTGGTGAAGCACTACCCTCGTGGTGAACGCGAATTATTAGGTCCTTTTCATCGCTTTGCTTGTGGCGATACAATCGATTGGTTTGAAAAACGCGGCGTTGAACTCAAGATTGAAGAAGATGGACGGATGTTTCCGGTAAGTGATGATTCTCAGACAATTATTGACTGTCTTTGGGATAGCGCGGTAAAAGCTGGCGTAAAGGTTCAGATTTCTTTAAGAGTAGATGATTTTGTTTTTGATGAAAAAATAAGTCAATGGAAAATTACATCTGAGGAAAATATTTTTATAGCTGATAAGGTGTTAGTCGCTTCTGGCAGCAATCCACGCATCTGGGAAATGCTTAAAACATTGGGGCATACGATTGTAGAACCCGTTCCATCCTTATTTACATTCAATATCAAAGACGAGCGCATTCGAGATTTACCAGGCATTTCCGTCCCCGAAGCTTTTGTTCAGATCAAAAATTCCAAACTAAGTGCCAAAGGACCATTACTTATCACGCATTGGGGCATGAGTGGCCCAGCTATTCTGAAGCTTTCCGCATGGGGCGCACGAGAATTGGCGAGTTTGAAATATAGTTTTACGATTGAGGTGAATTGGCTGAACCAAAAACCAACGATCATTCAGGAATCATTAAATGATTTTAAATCAACAAATCCCAAAAAACAGGTATTTGCGAATGCTTTATTTGGCTTGTCCATTCGGCTTTGGAAAAGTTTAGTGCTTGCCGCAAATATTCCAGAAGAAAAAAAATGGGCAGATATAAGCAAAAAAGAATTGCAAATGCTTGTTAACCAACTCTGTACAGGCGAATTTATAGTGAATGGCAAAAGTACTTTCAAGGAAGAATTTGTCACTGCCGGCGGGGTGGATTTAAAGGAAGTCAACTTTAAAACCTTTGAAAGTAAGCTTTTTCCTGGTTTATATTTTGCAGGTGAAGTATTGAATATTGACGCGACCACCGGCGGTTTCAATTTTCAAGCAGCATGGACGGGCGGCTGGATCGCTGGCGAAGCGATGGTATTAGACACTGAACATTAAACATTTACCATTGAGTATTTTTTTATATATCTCCAAAAAGCGACCAGGGTTGGCTTTTAGGTGGATCGGCAGTAATTTCGATTTCTTTTTTCAAAGTAGGATGCTCAAAAGCCAGCGAGCGACAATGCAAACAGATCGAGCCATCGTCATTTGGAGTTGGGAAACCATATTTTACATCGCCTCGGATCGGGCAGTCGATTTTCGATAATTGCACCCGAATCTGATGCGGCCGGCCAGTCAAAGGCTCTACTTTAATCAAATGATGAATCCCAATTTGTCCAATCAATTCATAATCTAAATGCGCTTCTTTCGCATCTTTTGCTCGATTGCTCATTTGATCGAATGCTTTTGAAATATTTTTGGTCGAATCTTTCAAAATATAATGTTTCAAATGCCCGCTCAAGGGTTCAGGTCGATTGGCAGTAATTGCCCAATACGTTTTCTTTATTTTCCGATCCTGAAAAAGTTTGTTCATCCTTTCCAAAGCCTTGCTGGTGCGTGCAAAGACGACGACACCACTCACAGGCCGGTCTATTCGATGGATGACACCCAGAAAAACCGCTCCAGGCTTGCCATATCGCACTTTTATATAATCTTTTACTAGCTCGCTGAGCGGCACATCGCCGGTTTCATCGCCTTGAACCAGCACGCCCGATGGCTTGTTTACGGCTATGAGATGATTATCTTCGTAAATAATTTGCATTTTAATAAATATATTATGGTGTTATAGTTCTTGGTGTTATGGTTATTAGATTTCTGTAACACGGTAACACCATCAAACTAAAGCACCAAAAGTATGAAATTATCCTTAGGCTTTTCGCCTTGCCCCAACGATACGTTTATTTTTGATGCGATGATCCACGGTAAAATCGATACCGAGGGATTAGAATTTGAAGTTATTCTCGCAGATGTAGAAGAATTGAATCAGCGCGCTTTCGCTAAAAATCTTGATATTACAAAGCTGAGCTATCACGCTTTTGCTTATCTGACTGAGCAGTATTGTTTGTTGGATGCCGGTAGCGCTTTGGGTAATAATTGCGGGCCTTTACTGATTGCAAAAACGCCCAAAACCAAAGAAGAAATTATCAAAGGTAAAATTGCCATCCCTGGAAAATATACAACCGCCAATTTTTTGCTCGGATACGCCTACCCGGAAGCACAAAATAAAACAGAAGTCTTGTTTTCGGAGATTGAAGATGCCGTTCTACAAGGCAACGTGGATGCCGGATTGATTATTCATGAAAATCGCTTTACTTATGAGCAAAAAGGCCTGGTAAAATTGATAGATCTCGGTGAATTTTGGGAAACAACTACTGGAATGCCCATTCCTCTTGGAGGTATTGTTATCAAACGCGATTTATCGATTGATATTCAACAGAAAGTGAACCGCATTATGCAAAAAAGTGTGCAATTCGCTTTTGACAATCCAAAATCGTCGTTGCCCTTCGTACGCGCACACGCGCAGGAAATGGAGGAATCGGTAATGTATCAACATATTAATTTATATGTAAATGATTATACGTCAGATTTAGGCGAGCGCGGGCGCGCAGCCGTACAATATTTATTTGATGTCGCATTAGAGAAAAAGATTATTCCTGCCCAAAAACAGTCCTTGTTTTTGACTTAATCCAGTCATTTAAATATTATCATTTTAGTTGAATAACTTGATATGTATTTAGTAATGTTTTCTTTTTCAATTATTTACATCATCATTAAAAGAATTAACATAAAAAAGTGTTATAAAATTTGTCTTAAAATTTTAATTATTTTATAATCACAGTTAATACCGCTCGCGCTGGACTGTGCCCAGTGCTTGCTCAGCAAGCTGTTATTCCGTTTGTGACGCCATTACGAGTAAGCGAATGAAAAGTAGTAGTTACAAACGGTCACAGACCAAGGGAAATAAAATGAAGAAATAAAGCACCGGACACAGTCCGTCGCCAGCGTGCGTGGTTTTGAAGATGGTGGAACAGACTGGCGCGAGCGAGGTGGCAAAAGCTATGTTTCGTCAAGTACTTCAAAGAGATGACGTATATAATGCTATTATAAATAATACTGGTTTGCGTGGACCTGAAGGTCTTATGCTTCCCGATCCTAACACAACAAATCCTGCGGTTCTAAGATCTTTGTATGATGATTTAATCAACAATCTTGGGCATTCACTTTATGATTTTATTACTATTTACCCTTAAAAAGAAGCGATGATTGATTTTAGTTTGATTAAAACGTTTAATGATGTTTCTTCGAGATTTTATGTCTGCGGAAAGGATATTGCTTACCTCGGTTACGATGAGGGGGCTATTTATAAAAAATTATACTTCAACGATGGCTTGATCGCAAAAAATGCAAGGTCATTTATTGATATATAACACTTTAGAAGATGATACCTTGTGTCTATCTGTGATAAATGTTATTTCACAAGAACAAATAAACCTTCACGGGTATAGTGCCGGAAGTGCTACTCTTGAAACAGAAAGGTTAATCGTAAATAATTGGCACGAAGGAGCAAGCGAATCTCATTTATATTATTTTGATTTGACAAAAAAAGTACCATTATATGAGTTGCCTGTTTATGTATATAAATACGAAACGGTACAATATTTTTTTATGATGTTAACGAATGGGAAGGTTCAGTGTCTTTCCAAAAAGGATGGTTCGAATAAATGGACGTTTGATGCCACCAACCTCCCGAAACATGAGGGAATACATCCTAATGCCATTAAGCCCAATAGGATCGTAGAAATTATTGGTGTATATCAAAATGATTTACTGCTGAGTGTCGTACAGGTTGGAATAGTAGCAATAGATATATAAAATGGAGAAATATCCTG
>JANRME010000281.1:0-24406 GCA_033761835.1 Saprospiraceae bacterium | reverse complement strand
AAGGATATTTTTTTCATGATAGATTTCAATTTTTAAAAACAAGCTTTTAACGAATCTAACCCTTGTTTATTGACCAAACACCCACTGCCATACAAGGTTTAACATAATTTTTGCTTTTATGACCATAAATCCAAGCCGGTTGAAAGTGTATTGTTTTATCGGATTTCATTGATTATCTTTGTTTTGTTAATCGCAAGAGTTTAGCTTGTCTTTTTTAGTCCTTTCCGGCAAAGTCCTAAAATCCACGTGCTACGCTTTTCATTTCTTCACGTCACAATTTTTTGCAAATGAAAATTTTTGTAGGAAACCTAAGTTACAACCTGGCGGACGAAGAGCTGGCAACAGTTTTTGAGGCCTACGGAGAAGTAAGTTCCGCATCTATTCTGATGGATCGCAATACCAATCGGTCAAAAGGGATCGCCTTTGTAGAAATGCCGAACGATGCCGAAGCCGCCGCAGCAATCAAAGGATTGGACGGTAGCGAACTGCAAGGCAGAAATATCAAGGTAGAAGAAGCGCGTCCGCGCCGATGAATTTTTATTTTGAATCTGAAAATGCCTGTGTTTGCTTACTCAAGCCGGGCATTTGTATTTTATTTTGAACGCAATACTTGTTCTATTTTCTTTAATAATGTTTGACCGTTTTCTGAAAACTGCTCCAAATTGTAGTTCTTTTCCTTCGTCTGTGCCAGGATCAACCATTTGAAATTATCCGCCAAAATTTCATCAGGATGAATAATATAAAAAGTATTATCACCTATTTGTCGCTGAAAATCAGGTAATTCATTGATTCGAAGCGGACTATGTCCAAGGCTATCCAATACAATTTGAAAACCATTTACATCTTGCACCACCGGGTACAAATTAAAATCGATATACTCAAAATAGCTTTCCCGCTCGGGCAGGTATGCTGGCGCATTAGCAATGATAATGGGTACAGCCGAAACAGTATCCTGGTTACCAATGGCTAAGCGGATCGCCCAATCGATTTCTACACCGTCAGGATTGAGCAGAAGCCTTGATTCTATTGCGCTTGGCAATATTAGCACATCTTCCAATTCCCGAAAACCAATGAGCGCGTAAAGCTCGGTGCGTTTCTCAGGATGTTGCCGGGAATAAATATGGAACATTTCGTGCGTGAGTACCTCGCGCAGGGCAACAGGATTGGGCGTTTCGAGTTCGTTTGCAGGAATAATGATACGATTTTCACGCGTATAATATACACCGTTTCCGTAATGCTTGCCTTTGGTTTTGATGAGTTCAACTTTTTTTGGGAAAATATCGGGCGAGAATTGAGTACATAATCTTTCGATCTCCAATAAAATTTTTTCTACTATTTCTTTTTCGCTTTCGCTAAAATCCTGCACATCGCGTTCCAAAAAATATCGATAATCATAAAGGATGGAATCTCTTGAAATTTCCTTCGGATAATTTCTTTTCATCTGGATAGACATATCCAATCTGGAAACCCGCTCGAAAAAGGCTTCCGCATCATCATCCAATAAGGCAGACGAAGCTTTTATGCTGTCTAAAAAAACAAACTGATGGCCGACCGTATGCGACGTAAAACTTCCAGAAGGCTCATTTTTGCAGGCGTTCCATAATACAATGAACCCTCCAAACGTTAATAGCCTAATATAAAATACGGAAATTTTTTGTGGACCTTTGCGTGGTATCACTTTTTTCCTTAGTTTTGAACAGTTAATGTAATCATTTTAAGTTTAGCCGGTCTGTTTTAGCCTCTTTTTACGCTCTAAAACCAGCTTGCTACGCTTAACAGAGATTCAAATGCAAGCAAGTTTTCTTTTATTTTTCATTAATTCACATTTTTTAATTTTTTTGTAATGAACATTTTCGTAGCAAAATTGAATTTCAGGACGCAAAGCGACGACCTGAGAGAAGCCTTCGAAGCTTTTGGCGAAGTGGATTCAGCCAAAGTTATTGTAGATCAATTTACAGGCAAATCCAAGGGTTTTGGCTTTGTGGAAATGCCCAACGACGATGAGGCACAAGCTGCCATTGATGCGTTGAACGAAAGCGATCTGGACGGTAACACGATCGTTGTGAAAAAGGCAGAACCACGCGAATCGCGCGACCGGGGCGGCTTTAATCGTGGCGGCGGTAATCGCGGCGGTGGCGGCGGATACGGCGGCGGCGGTAATCGTGGCGGCGGCGGCGGTGGATACGGCGGCAACCGTGATCGTAACGACCGCGATGGCGGCGGATACGGTGGCGGCGGTGGTTACAAGAAACGTTATTGATTAGAAATTGAAAACTCGGCATTTTTAGGTTAATACCGAATTTGTAATTCCGATGAAAGCCCTTTAGTGGAAAGTATCTGCTAAGGGGCTTCTCATTTTTGATAGGATGCTATTGCTTGCCTGAATTGGTGCGAAGCGCTCCGGTTTCCTGCACTTTCAGAGTTAAACTTTGCACACCTTTTATAGGATTTTCGCGCATATATTGTTCTAAAACAATGCTATAAGCACCAATTTGATTGAAATACGCGCCTTGCTGAATGGGAATTTCGATGGCGCAGCTTTTTGAATTGCACTTGCCCTGCCATTCGCCGGCCGGATTAGCGATTTCTAATGAAACGGGCTTACTCAAGCGCATTCCATCTGGGAAAGTCGTATGGATTTGGGTATAAAGATTTTGGTAGCCAAAATCGGTAGAATGTTTCAGCTCGAGGATAAGGTCATACAATTTCAGGGTATCTTGAATTTCAAATTCAAAGCGAAGCGAATCGGCGTACGTCCATTCGTTATTCGTAATATCATACGTTTTATCAATCACATATTTTGGGCCGCAGGCTAATAATATAAAGGATAAGAAGGATAAAATGAGCAAGGCTTTTTTCATAAAAAGAATTGAGAGTAGGAAATGGAATAATAAAAAGCATGAGTCATCCCCAATTTTATTTGCGCCTGCAATTGTGCCGTTGTGCTGCTTATAATTTTGGAATAATGGAATAGGAGAATAATGGAAAGTTGGAGTACCCTGTATCCCATTTTCCAAGCTTCCATTCTTCCGAAACCACTATCACAGCAAGGGTGCTAAAGTGGGCAAAGAAAATTCGGGACGATTCACGTTTGCCAATTTATTTAAAGTAATCTTTCATTTTTTCGAAGAAACCGCGCTCGGTTTTGCCGGGTTGTGGCTGAAAATTGGGCATATTGCGCAATTTTTCAAGGAGGATGCGCTCTTCCTCCGTCACTTTTTTTGGCGTCCATACATTTACATGGATGAGTTGATCACCGCGCCCATAGGTTTGAACCGAGGGCAAACCCTTGTCTTTCAATCGGAAAATCTTACCTGGCTGCGTTCCGGGCGGTATTTTGATTTTCACTTTTCCATCAATTGTAGGCACTTCCACCGAAGTACCAAGCGCTGCATCTGCAAAATTGAGGTACAACTCATGCACCAGATTCATACCATCGCGTTGCAGAAATTCGTGCGGTTTTTCTTCCACTGTAATCAACAGATCGCCTGGAGGGCCGCCTTTGAGTCCAGCATTTCCTTTGCCACGCAAGGATAGTTGCATTCCTTCTTCCACGCCGGCTGGGATTTCGAGGTCAATTGTTTCCTCGCCATAAATCACACCGTCACCTTTACACTTAGGGCAGTTGGCGGTTACCGTTGTGCCTGCACCACCACAAGTTGGGCAAGTAACAGTCGTTTGCATTTGACCCAAAAAAGTATTTTTGACCTGACGCACATACCCCGCGCCGCGACAAGTAGAACAGGTACTCACTGAATTGCTATCCTTGGCACCGCTACCGCCACAAGTATCGCAGGGAATTTGTTTTTTAACCTTGATTTTCTTGGTAACGCCGGTCGCAATTTCTTCTAAGGAAAGGGAGACTTTGATGCGCAAATTCGTGCCCCGTTGCCCACGTGAACGGGTGCCGCCGCTGGCACGACCACGTGCATCGTTCATATCGAAAAAAGTACCAAACGGACTGCCCGAATCACCGAAAATATCGCTAAACTGCTGGAAGATGTCTTCCATCGTCATGCCGCCGCTTCTGCCACCAAAGCCACCATTACCATCCAATCCGGCATGGCCATAGCGATCGTAGCGCGCGCGTTTATCGGCATCACTCAGCACTTCATAAGCTTCAGCGGCTTCCTTAAATTTCTCCTCCGCATCCTTATTCCCAGGATTTTTGTCGGGGTGATACTGAAGCGCCAGCTTTCGGTAAGCCTTCTTTATCGTGTCCTGGTCGGCGTTTTTTGATACGCCTAAAACCTCATAATAGTCACGTTTTGCCATAGCTATTATTTACGATTAACGATCTACGATTTTAGAATGACGCTTTTGCGGGTATTCGTAAATCGAAAATCGTAATTCTAAAATTCAATTTATTTACCTACCACAACTTTCGCGTGGCGAATAATTTTATCACTCAACATATATCCTTTTTCAATTGTATCTACGACCTTGCCTTTTAAGTCATCCGATTGCGCTGCTATTTCCGTAATGGCTTCGTGAAATTCAGCATTGAAGGGCTGCTCGTTGCTTTCCATTGGTGTAAGCCCTTTATTCTCAAGTACTTTATACAATTTTTGGTAAACCAAATTGATGCCATCACTCAATTCTTCATTTTGCTTCGCTCTGTCAAAATCGTCCAAAACAGGCAGCAATGCTGTCATAATGTCCTGTGAAGCGGTTTTCATCAAATCGAGCTTTTCTTTGATGGTACGCTTTTTATGATTATCAAATTCTGCAAAAAGACGCATATATTTATCCTTTAACTCTTCGTGGTCTTTTTGCATCGTCTTCAATTCCGACTGAATATTTTCGAGCAATACTTGGTGCTCAGAGAGTTGTTGTTCATCAGCAAAAAAGTCTTCGACCGTAGAAGCTTCCTCTTGCTCGGCGATGATTTCTTGGTGTTCCAGGTTCTCTTTTATCTGATCTTGGCTTTCCATTGGCTCTTTCTTACTCATTTTCTTACGCATTTTGTTCCACATACCCCTGTTGTATCAATTTTTTTGCCATTGAAAAAAGTGCGTCATTTTGTCAGTTCTTCATAATAATTTACGCTGTAATAATTGTTTCAATTCTTCCAGCGTAAGGTTCACGCCAAGTATTGTACCATTGCCATCCAGCAATATACGCGCCGGGATTTGTTTTATTTTGTACAATGTTGCCAATGGAGCATCAAACGCATTTTTAGTCGGAGAATTATCAAGAATGTGATGAATGATACGCAGCTTATCTTCTCTGATAATTTGGCGATAATTGGATTCATTGGAATGAAGGGCAATGCCCACGATATTAAAATCTTGTCCATTTTCAAAAGAAGCATCCTGAAACTGCTGATACACATCCATTAGGGCCGAGTGCTCGGCCCTGCAAGACTCACAATCGGTAGCCCAAAAATACAAAAGGATGTACGTGCCATGAAGATTGGACAAAGTCAAATTTCCGCCTCCAATTGTCGTAGAATTGAATTCGGGCGCAGGTTTGCCGATTTCTAATTCTCGCTGCTTGCATCCCCAAAATAATTGATTGAAAATCAGAAAGATTATAATAAAATCGCACTTTTTCATCTTTCTTCCAACATTTACATAAAATTCTCGTAATTACATTCGTTATATCGCAATTCATTGGGTGAAGATAGGATTTTGTTTAGAAGTATATTATAAACAAGCAATTATAAACGACACATTTTCTAAGCGAAATATAGCTATGTTAAAGATTGTACCAGGAACCATACCTACTGCTGACTTTCATCAATACTTGCTAGGGGCAGTGGCTCCGCGACCAATTGCTTTTGCGAGTACCTTGGATAAAAATGGCTTACCAAATCTGGCGCCGTATAGTTTTTTCAATTGTTTTAGTTCCAATCCGCCTATTCTGGTATTTTCTTCCAATCGAAAAGTTGCAGACAATACAACGAAAGATACGCTGCAAAACGTAATCGAAACGGGCGAAGTGGTCATCAATGTGGTGACGTATAATATTGTGCGGCAGGCTGCTATCGCCAGTATTGAGTATCCGCCGGAGGTGAGTGAGTTTGAAAAAGCAGGGTTTACGCCTATTACTTCAGAACTGATCAAGCCTTTCCGCGTTAAAGAATCACCCATACATATGGAATGCAAGGTGAATCAGATTATTCCGCTCGGCGAGCAAGGCGGCGCGGGGCATTTGATTATTTGTGAAATATTGCAGATGCATATTGATGAAGCTATACTTGATGAAAAAGGGCGAATTGACCCACATAAAATTGACCTGATGGGGCGCATGGGGCGCGCTTTCTATGTGCGGGCGAGCGGCGAGGCGGTACATACGATTTTTCAACCATATAATGTGCTGGGCATTGGTTTTGACCAATTACCACAAGGCATTCGCCATAGTAAAATATTGACAGGTAATGACTTAGGGCAATTGGCCGCGCTGACCGCAGCACCAACGATGGAGTCCGTTTTAGATTTAAAAAACGACCCTTATATCCTACAATTATTGCAATCTGAAAATCCGCTCGAAGAACTCCACCGCTGCGCCCAAAAAGAATTGGCCAAGGAAAATGTGGACTTAGCTGCTCGTATAGTTTGGTTGAGCGAGCAATTATAAACCTTTTGATGCTAGCCACTCAAACATCGGTTTCATAAAAGGAACAAGTTCTTTTTTGCGAATGACCAACGAATGGTTAGCATCAGAATATGCCTTGATTTCATAATCCTTGCCGGATTTTTGCAATTTCTCCAATCGCTGGATGCTTAGTTTCACCGGGCAAAATTGATCCAAGTCTGCATCGCCATACAACCATAGCACAGGGATGGATAATTGCTCCAAATAGGTTTGCGGGTCAAAATCGAGTACCGTTTTATACCATTGCCGATAAGGATGGTCAACATCCATTGGTTCACTTCTCCCATCATACCGACCAAACCAGCGCTTATTTTTATGTTGTTCCCATAATTGAGCAAAATTTTCAAATGCTTGTTTTCCTCTGGTCACATCTTCATCCATCAGATGCATTGCTTGTGCCTCGGTAATTTCCGCTTCCGTGAAGCCTTCTGTTTTCAAACGGGCGGCGCGTTCAAAAACTTTATCTTCGGAAACAGTTGAAACAGAGCCAGACATAATAACCATAAACGCTACCTTTCCAGACTTCACCGCCGCCAATGGTGCAACCCAACCGCCCTGGCTCACAGCAAACAAGCCAATTTTCCCTTTATCAATCTCTGGTCTTTCACTCAAAAGCAGCACGGCTGCCGCTACATCGCTCGCTAAATCTTCAAAACTGAAATAATTCCAGGCATTGGGATCGCCTTGCGATTTACCACGCCACGCTTATCATACACCAGCGCAGCGTAGCCTTGTTCCAACCAACTTTTAGCTTCTTTCAAATAATTATTCCGAGTCTCTTGCCCGGAGCCGTGAATAAACACTACTGCTGGGCAGGGCTTCGAGCTTTTAGGCAGCAGAAGTGTTCCTGCCAGGGTAATATCTCCGTTTTTGAAAAAAACTTTTTCGGATATGGTTGCCTGCAAAAAATTTCCAAAGAGAGAAAAGATGCTTATTAAAACAAATGTCTTTTTCATAACTAAGTTTTTCTTTTTGAGTGGAAAAGTTTTCCTAATTATAAGAGTTTGAACAAGTTGGAACGCAGCACTATCTGAATTGAAGCTACTATACTATTGCTTGGTAATTTTTAATGTCCAATTGATTAAAGTATCAAAATAGCCATCCGCAAATTTTTTCAATGCTGGCATTTCTGTTTCATCCAGCTTTCCTGTGCTTGTTTCAAAATAACCGTGATTCGCAGAAGGAAATACTTTGAAGGTAACATTTTTGATGTTCCCGCTTTTTTCAAATATCTGCTGGAAGAGCGCCATATTGGTTTTGGTGTCGGTGTAGCGGTCGAGTTCACCCCCAATTACTAAAATCGGGCATTTCAAAGCGCTTAATGCTGTGTCTGATTTGTAATAACCATTCAAGGTCCAGAATGTACCACCCGGCAATTCCCCACCTGTTCTTACAAACCAAACCTTTTTTTGAGCAATAGGCAACGCTGCTTCAAATTTTTCCTTATTGCCCGTGATGCCTGCTTCATATTTTATAACCCTGAAGTCATAGATTTCTTTAATCGCCCACTCTGGCACGCCCGCTTGCCGATTAGCACACATGCCATTGTATAAATGCTGTTCCACCGGCGTGACCACATTGCCGGCGCTGATAATCGCATAAGCAAACAAATCCGATTTGCTTGCTGCTAATGGGGCGACCCAACCGCCCTGGCTATGCCCGAAAATACCAATATGTTTTGCATTGATTGACTTATATTTAGCGAGCATCATGGCTGCAGCTATTGCATCATTTGCATAATCAGCAAAAGACGCTTTCCATTCGCCCTCCTCTTCCGGTTTGTCTGTACCTCTTTTATCATATATAAATACTGCAATACCATTGCTTGCAAATAAATACGCGAGTCCTCTGCTCGCCTCTCGTTTTTCGTAGCCGGAGCCATGCGTCATAACTAAGCAGGGGAAAGGCCCTTTGCCCTCAGGGAGAATGAGGGTGCCTGCGAGTTTTAAATTCCCATTTTTAAATTCTTTATCTTGCTCTTTTAGCTTCAGTTTTGTACCGATTGCTTCAACGCCATTCGATTTGATGAATATTTTTTCACCTTTATCTTCAATGCGTATCCTGCCTTCAATACTGTCAAACAACGCAATAGCATTGCCAAATTCAAATTCATTGGCGGAAGCCGATGGTTTTAATACTCGTACGGTTCCATTGGAAAATATTACACCTGGAAAGCCATTCATTTCCACTAAAACAGCATAACTGCCGTCCGACATTTTATAAACGCCTTTTGGAAAATTTTCGGGAGGGAAAATCGTGCAACCCACGCTTGCCTGATTCCAGATAAAGCCAAAAACCAGGAGCATAATCAGTGTCCTTTTCATAATAACATCC
Source organism: Saprospiraceae bacterium (assembly GCA_033761835.1). Lineage (GTDB taxonomy): Bacteria > Bacteroidota > Bacteroidia > Chitinophagales > Saprospiraceae > JADJNW01. The sequence continues at coordinate 15,472 of JANRME010000281.1, read as the reverse complement.
TTCTTTTTTGAGTGAAAAATATGCCGCAATCATAAGGATTCGAAAAGGAAGAAGCGTGGCGTTACGCGTATTGAAACCACTAAATCATAATTTGTTCTTTGTATTCCGAAGGTGTCATGCCCACGTATTTTTTAAAAGCGCGATTGAAAGAGGTTTTGCTGTTAAATCCAGCCTCTAAGCCAAGCGCCAATAGCGTTTTATGGTCATTCCGGGGAGATTCAATCAGTTCCTGCGCTTCTTTGACACGGTAAGTATTGATAAATTCGTAAAAATTCTGCGCTTGTATTTCACTTAAAATCTGGGAAAGATAATAAGGCGAGATACCCAACTTATTAGCAACCTCTTCCAGTCGCAATTCAGCATCGAGAAAGAGTTTTTGAGCTTCCATCATTTGCAAAAGCTGATGGTGATAGGCAATTTTCTTTTTTTCATCCAATGGGGAAGTTCGGTATTTGAGGGCAAAAGAAGCAACGGATTGCACCTCGTGGAGCATATCTGGCTGGCGGATGAAAGTAAAAACCATCATAAAAAGAGTAACCGTCAGAAAGGCATTTGCTACAAAATCCGCATCAATCAACCATTCAAAACCAAAGCTATTGAAGTTATAGACCATCAGGTTCACAACAAGCAGCGTCAAAACAGCAATCACCAGTTTCTTTAGCGCCAGCAGCTTTCCGGGGAGCGGTTTTTCCACTTGAAGAAGCAAGTACAAGGCCCAAAAATGGTAAAAAAGCAAGTGTGCAAACTTAACGTTCACCAGCGCACTGGCAAGTAATTTCAAATCGGGATTTCGAAACAATATTTTGTCAAATGGCACGCTGAAATGATAGCCGAGGTACAATATAGTTCCCACCAGAAAAGGCAATAAATGCGCCCAATCCCTTTGAAAAACCTGAGCCTCCTGTCTGATGTTTTTCCGCACCAACAAATAAACCAGCGGTCCCAGCGCCAGGTCAATGGTAAAGGAACTGGTAGAAAATTTTGGAAAATAGAGCGACAAACCACTCGCTTCCGAAAATTCATCCAGCAAAAACCAGCAAAAGCTTAAAATCAAGTAGCTTAAAATTTGGATAACACCTTGATTCTGTTTGTTTTGCAATTGCCACAACACAAAAAAAAGAAACACCGCTTGCACAAAGCCAATACCAAAAAGGAAAGAGCGTAGATTGAGTTCCATAGCCATTTATTTCTTTTTCATAGATACAGATGCTTTGCTTCATTGTTGCCCCCTAAAAATGCTGCCGTTGTAGGATAATTTTATGCTCCCAGCGAATTTTCGCAAAAAATTAAACTAAAACCTTTACAAAATCGTTCAAATGATATAACTTCGTAGCGAATTTTCGCTAAAATCATATTTTATCTTCAAAATAGCCCAAGTCATGCAAGATACATTGGTTAAAAAATCAGTTCTCAAAGGTGGCGAGTTTATTGTAAAAGACGCCAGCCCCGAAGATATTTTTATCCCCGAAGAATTTAATGAAGAACAACTGATGATTCGGGATACCGTGCGCGATTTTTTGCATACGGAAATTATGCCGAATGCCAAGCGAATTGAAAAGCAAGAAGAAGGATTAAATACAAGTTTACTTAAGAAAATAGCAGAATTGGGCTTGCTTGGGTCTCATATGCCAGAAACTTATGGAGGCTTGGCTTTGGATACCAATACCAATACTCTGGTCGGCGAAACACTCGGCCCTTCCGGTGCTTTCAATGTTTCCTATGCAGCGCATACGGGCATTGGGATGCTGCCAATTTTATATTTCGGTACGGAAGAACAAAAACAAAAATATCTACCCCGCCTTATTTCAAGCGAATTGAAAGCGGCTTACTGCTTGACCGAACCAGGCTCTGGTTCTGATGCGCTGGCTGCAAAAACCCGTGCAGATTTGACCGAAGATGGCAAGCATTACGTCCTGAACGGTCAGAAAATGTGGATTTCCAATGCTGGCTTTGCTGATTTATTCATTGTTTTTGCGCAAGTGGATGGTGATAAGTTCACGGGATTCATCGTAGAGCGAAATACAGAAGGCTTGACGCTTGGTGCAGAGGAAGATAAAATGGGCATCAAAGGCTCATCGACACGACAAGTATTTTTTGAAAATGCGAAAGTGCCAGTTGAAAATGTCTTGGGCGAAATCGGCAAAGGGCATTTAATTGCTTTCAACGCCTTGAATATCGGACGTTTTAAGCTGGGGGCGATGTGTATTGGTGGTTGCAAAATGAGTAATACCTCGGCGATTCGCTACGCGAACGAACGAATCCAATTCAAACAACCCATTTCTAATTTTGGAGCAATCAAGCATAAGTTGGCAGAGCAAGCGATTCAGACTTTTGTTGTGGAAAGTGCCGTTTACAGAGTGTCCGATTTGTTGGATGATCAGAAAAAAGCTTTTGAGGAAGCAGGTGATTCCTTTGGGGAAGCTAATTTGAAATCAGCGGAAGAATATGCTATTGAATGCGCTATTATCAAAATAGTTGGCTCAGAAGTACTTGATTTTATTGTGGACGAAACGGTACAGGTACACGGTGGTATGGGCTACAGTGAGGAAGGCACGGCAGCGCGCGCTTACCGCGATTCGCGTATCAATCGCATTTACGAAGGCACCAATGAAATCAACCGTTTGCTGATGGTAGATCAATTGTTCCGGCGAGCTTTGAAAGGCAAAATTGACATCGTCGGGCCGGCTTGGGAGGTGCAGAAAGAATTGGCTTCGATGCCATCCATGGAAAAAGTAGAAAGTGCTTACGGCGAAGAAGGCAAAGCGGTGAAAGAATTCAAAAAAATGGTGTTGATGGTGGCTGGTGGTGCTGCTAAAATGCAAATGGACGGCAAGCTCAATCTGAAAGAAGAACAAGAAATCGTGATGAACGTAGCCGATATGATTATCGATACCTTCCTGGCAGAATCTGTGTTGCTGCGGGTAGAAAAATTGGCAGGCATGAACAAGCCGAACGATCAAGATTTGTACGATACGATTTTGCGCACCTTCCTGCACGATGCGACTGCTCGTATGACCAAAAACGCGACCGACGCACTGGCTTCGTTCGCGGAGGGAGATTTGCTACGTACTTTCCTGATGGGTGTGAAACGTTTTACAAAATATGCACCTCAAAATGTGAAAGAAAATCGTCGCAAAATCGCTGCTGCATTGATCGAAGCAAATGAATATTGTTTTTAAAATGGAATGTTGGAATTGTAAGTACCATCTTCGTTTTCCAAGATTCCAGTACTCCAATATTCCATTAAAAAAATACGCTTGAAGACTAATTGAAGACGGCGTCTTGCTGAAAAGTAGGGCGCTTTTTATTTATTTATAGTGGATTTTTAAATCCTATTTCCACAAGCCCTTTGGATATTTTCCTGCCGTGGTGAGCTCCGCAAATGCCTGCTGCACCACTTCTTTATCTTCCTTGTACGTCACGCCGTACCATTGTTCATCATTCGGAATCACCGTCATTTTTAACTCACCTGCCTGAATTTGATTGGTGACAAACAAAGGAATGTAAAATTCGGATTTAGGATTGTCACCGCTTGTTTTTACAAATTCTATAAATTGCTCGCGCAAAGCGGGAAAAATAGAATGGTGAAAACCGAAGAAATTCATAGAAACCAAGGTGTTTTCGCTTAATATTCGACGCGTGCCATCTTCTGCTTGATAGCTAATTTCATTGCCAATGCGTTCAATTTTATGTGTTTCGTTGATAGCGGTTAAGATATTTTGATCGTCCATCGCGCATACCCCGCGAGAGACCGAACCGTTGTCCGACAAAGTATTTTTCAAAATATATCCAATCATCGAATAATGATCTGGCGTACAATCTTTGACTAAAAAATCCGCCATTGCAGGAAACGCAGTAATGCCGTAATAATCATCCGCATTGATCACTGCAAAAGGCTCGTGGATGGCGTGTTCTGCTACCAACACTGCGTGTCCTGTACCCCAGGGTTTTTCGCGCTTAGGCAAATTACTCAAACCTTCGATGGGTGTATCAATCTCTTGGAAGACATAATCCACCTGGATTTTATCCTCGAATTTGCCGGAAAATTTTGCTTTAAAATCGGCTTCAATATCTTTGCGAATCACAAAAACGACTTTTCCAAAGCCTGAACGAATAGCATCAAAAATGGAATATTCAATAATCGCTTCGCCGCCTGGGCCAATAGAGTCAACTTGTTTCAATCCGCCATAACGACTACCGATACCGGCCGCGAGAATCAGAAGGGTTGGTTTCATTATATTTTCTTTATATTTGAATGAAAATTATAGGCTAATAATGATTTATTGCAAGGAGCAAGCCAATGAATGCAAGGGAGAGGGAATATTAAAATAAATTACACACGTTTTAATACGATGCAAATTTCGGAAAGTTTTATCAAAAGCGCGTTTTTTTTAAAATCTAAATTTCGATCGTTTTGGGAAGGACAAGCTACAAGCATTGAGCAGCAAGGATCAAGAAACCAGCATTAAGCTTTTTCTACCTCCTCAAAAAACGCCTCCAATTTTTTCAAATCAAGCCGCCCATTCGTACGAACGCCGCTGCATAGGTCAAGCCCGTAAGGCTGCACCAAATCAATCGCTCGACGTACATTATCAGGACGCAAGCCTCCCGCCAGAAATACCGGTTTACTTACGCTTTCGCAAATACGCCGACTCAAACCCCAATCGTGTACTCGACCTGTGCCGCCGAGTTCTTTCACTGCCAAATTAGGATTGCCGCTATCCAATAAAATAGCGTCCACTTCATGCGCAATGCTTAGCGCTTCCTCCACCGAGCTTTCGTCCACTACATGAATGACCTGTACGAGTTTGACGCTGGGCAATGCTGCTCGAATTTGATGATACGTGCCTTCGGCTAAAGCATCTACAATTTGGATCGTACTGGTATGAACCCGCCGGTGATGTTCGATAATTTCATTTGCACCGACTTCGCTGGTGAGTAGAAACGTACCAATTGGTGGTGGAACAATCGCAGCGATTGATCGAATTTGCTCATCCGAAATAGGCCCTGGCCCGCTGGGCATCTTACCAACCAAGCCTAATGCTGCCGCTCCAAATCGAATGGCATCCAATGCTTCTTGTTCACTGCTGATGCAGCAGATTTTTACTTTTGGTTTCATAATTGGTGCGATCGTGTTAGCGTATGATAGTGTTTTGATACCAAATTTCGTTTTATAAATTTTGGGTAACGTACCTCCAAGGCTCGCTGCGCCCGCTTGAGATGGATCACAAGTTGAACAGCCAACCCCGTGCCTCAAAGCCCGAAGATACAACCCAAATCTTTTTCATGGGTATTGGTATTCGCCGCTACTGCTGAAATTACTGTATTCCCTGTCCCGAAGGTAACGCAAGATATCTTTTCTTAACGGACTCCTGATACAGCTTTTTCTCTTTTTTATTGTATGATAGTTTTTGCAAAGTTACCGATGTAGAGGCGTTTTAAATCAACTACTTGCTCTGCATACGTCGTCGAGCCGCACGGCGCATAATGTAGAGTTTATTTAGTGAAAAATGTGGCTCATATAGCCTCCGGGTGAAAGTAGATAAGTCCAAAAAAAAAAACAATGGGTTTCACCCCAAAGCTTGCACAGTTCCAAAATCAAACGTGAGCATTTAGAAAATGATAGGTACATGAAAATAAACTTTAAGCATAAAAAATGGAGTGCAACCGAAATACCGGCCCGGCTGCGACTCCAAGAATGAAAATATTAATTTTTTAGAGGTTGAGAGCGCACGTCACGGCTCTCAACCTCTCACTTCTCTATTCCACAAAATCCACTAGCCTCCGCACTTCCGTTTTATAGATGGAGCGGGTGGATTCGATTTTTTGGCCAATGCGGTCTTCGCTCATGCCGGGATAGACTGCTTGCCAGGCTTTGCCCTCATCCTTGCCCATATCTTCCCAGGTGTTGTAGTAGTCCACGGTGGAGGCTTGGTAGGGATAGCCGTCGCCACGGGGCATGACCATAAAACCCATGAGCCAGCCTGCCCGGTTGCCCATCGCAATGCTTTTTTCATGGACGGGCTTCACGAATTTGGATTCCATTTCTACCCAGTCCTCCCAACCGCCGGCGGGTATTTTCATAAAGTTTTCGACCGCATACAGGGGCCTTTTACCGCCGGATGCGAACACCATATCGCCTGTTGTCCAGACTTCCGACTTCACCAAATCCCGGTACAGGTCGGCGTTTTGGGCAATTTCCCTTTTGTCGGCGGGCAGAGTTTTCAGGGCGGCGTCGTACCAGTTGACCTCACTGCCCATTGCCTTCCAGTTTTTGTAGTGGGTGACGGTGAGGAAATCGTATTCCGTGTCGGTGCCGGCGGGAAAGACCACTTGTTCGAGTTCCCATCCGGTGATGAGGCTTTCCTTTACCCGATACTGGTGGACGAGTTTCCAGGCCTTTTCACATTCGAGGTATTTTTCCCACATGCCGGGCTTGACTTTCATGTATTCCACGATGACGTATCCGGCATCGTTCTGGGCGCTGAGGTTTTGGTGGAAAAGGAGGCAGGTAAATGCCGCCACGGTTAGGAGATATAAGTGTTTTCTCATTGTTGAAAAAATTTAAAAGGTGAATGAAATATGGGTATTAATATCAGGAAGAAGTAGCCTAAGTTTTTATATGCTTTTTCCATTTTAGCTTGGGTTTGGATTACTTAAACCTGTATGCGTCAATCAAATTTCTCCACCAATACCATTCATGAATCGAAGTGAAGAGAATGGCGATTAAGGAGAACAATACCATCAAAATCAGATAAGGTAAATAAACCTTTCCCTTTTTATGATCAATCAGTATCAAAATGAATATCAGGACGATAGTGATGAAATAGGTAAGCGAAGTATTTTGGGATAAGCTTACACCATCAATAACCCTTATCAATCCAGGCACTAAGGCAAAAAAGGCGGCAGCAGGATAGTGGTATTGCACCCTATAAAGGAAGGGGACAATCGCATAAAGCTAGCCCATAAACGGATTGTTGCTTGCCACAACAGATTTTTAATGCTCAAAATTGCTTTTTTAATTAACGACCGCTCCTTTTCCGCATCCGGAAATTTAAAATCTTATTCAGAATACTTCTATAAAGATAGCCAATTTTGAGTTCCAGTGATAGATGGCGGTTTGGTTTTTGTTTGCAATAAGTCTTTATCCGATAATTCGTTCCAACCTAATTATCAATTATCAACAAATATTTGAAAAACGTACTTATCTGCACATCATTTTTTTGCTTCCCAATAAAATTGTAATAAATTTAGGCATTTAAAACCCAGACAAAACGCCGTGAAAGCCAACGAATTCCATATTACTGTGCAACGCGATCGGGTGCTTTTAAGTTGGCAAGACCAGCAGGAAGTGCCGTATCGCTTGGCAAGCGGCTTGGAAAAAGACCGACTCATTGCTCGTATTTTGCACAAAGTACTGAATATGCGCCTTGCGGCGGATGACATGGGTGTGTTGGGACGTGATGAATTCAAGGTGTTGGGCGCTACTTTGTTCAAATTGCTTTTTGATGATGAGGATCTGAAACGTTATTTCAGCGAATTTTATAAATTAGCATTGGGTAGTGCGAATGAACGCAACCGCCTGATTTTGGAGTTCGACAAAGATGCCGCCGACATGGCAACCCTGCCCTGGGAATACCTTTATTACGAAGAAGACGAAGCCCAAGAGGCCTTCCTGGCCGCCCACCCAAAAAAATGCCTCGATCTTATTCGCAAGCTTCCATTTAAAGGCAATTGGTTAGAATTTGATAAAACAAAGCAATCCATTGCACCTCCGCTCAAAGTGCTTGTGATTATTGCCGACCCTGATCGCGCTGAGAAAAACATCGACCCAAAGCAAGCGCTGGTTTATTTTCAAAAATTGGAAGAACAATTCGCTCAAAAAATAAAATTCAAATTGCTTTACCAGCCTGAAGTGGACTCTTTTAGTGAAAAATTAAACCAAATTGTAAAAAAAGAAGCCGAAGAATTTTTCCCGCATATTATTCATTTTATTGGCTATAGTCGAATGGATGGTACTACGGGCGAAATTTGTTTTGTGAAAAAAAGTAGCGAAGAAAAATACGAAGAAAAGTGGATTAGCGAGGATTCATTTGCTGGTTATTTTGAAGAATGGACGCGCCTACCGTATTTGATGTTTTTGCATATTTGCGACAGCGTTCCAATCGGAGATTACAAGGCGGATAAAGGTATCGCTATTAAATTGGCGAAAAAAGGCATTCCGTTTGTCCTTGCATTGCAAAACCCAACACTTGATTGGATGGCGCAAATTCTAGTAGAAAAAATCTACGAAGGACTAATACAGGGCGAAGACCTTGCTGCTGCGACTACCGAAGCCCGATTCTTTCTGGCCCGCAAATTGGTGGATGCCAATGGCAACAAATACGACAACTACGCGCACAAAGTTTTCGGCAGTACGGTCTTGTTTTCAGTGGTTCAACGGCCATTTGCTTTAGCTTTAAATACACCAAAATCAGACATATCCGAACAAAAAGATACTTATAAAACCTGTGTCGAGCACCCCGACAAAAAATACAGCCTGGGAGATAATTGGTGCACGGTTTGTGGCAAAAAACTGATTTTGCCTTCTCAATTGTCAGAAACTTCGGTTCAAGAAAGCGCCATGAGCGATAGTAGTCAAGCACAATCTGCTGCGAAACCTGCTTCAAAAAGTAACGCCGAATTCAATATTTCCGTTGCGATATTAGATCGTTCTCCCAAACCTACCGGCGTGCCGGAAAGTGCCCAAAATCCTGGCTTGAATATTGCCGATAAAGATTCATTCGATAAAGGCAATTCGAGTGCTGTATTGACCGAAACGCGCACGGTTTCTCTGGAAGCTATTTTAAAAATTGAACAGGAAGGTTTGACGAAACAATTGGAACTGCTGCTCAAAAAGAAGAATTTCTTAGTATTGGAACAAACGAAGACCAACGATGCCGGGCAGCTTTTTGAATTGGGAGAAGAAATCAGGGTACTGGAAGAGCAAATTGATGCTATTAAGCTAAAATTAAATATCTAAATATTTGACGACCAAAAAGGTATGCTGAGCGCCGAAGACATAAAACTGCTGATTGCCGATGCCTATTTTCAGGCAGCGAAGGCTGGCGCGCCGATGCGTACTGTCACAGAAATGCTCGAAGAATTGCGCCACCGCTTTGCCGAAGAGCAAGACCCCTATATTATTTGGCAGCGGCTCGACCGAATGGAAGGACAAGTTTTGGAGCAACCGTCTATTCTGGAGGCCTTGCTGAAACTGGAAGACGATTTCGTAGAATTGCTTTGGAAAAGGGAAAAGACTCAAATGCAAAGCGTTTTCGCGCAAAGCGAACAGGAAGGCTGGAAAGCTTGGTTGAATACCTTTGCCAAAGCGATGATGGAATGGCGCAGCGAGATTTTTGCCAAATTGCCGGAAGAAACGATTCCATTAAACGGCGAACTGCGCGAGCAATTTGATTTCTACAAAAAGCTGACGCCTTACGCAGCCCGCGAGCAGTGGGCCGAGAGCTATGCTTTGTATCAAAAACTTTCAGAACATGAAGCTCTTTCCGATGAAACCCGTGCCAAACTCCTCATCACTTGTGGTCAAATCGAATTATACCATTTTCTTGACCTACCAAAAGCAAAAGCTTATTTTGATAAAGCTTATGAAATAGCACCCAAAGTGAGCAAGGTCGAACGTGCAATGGGGGAGTATTTTATCAAGGATTTGAAATTTGATCAAGCGCGCCAACACTTTCAAAAAGCGATGCAACTCGACCCCGATGATGCTGAAAACCTTTTGTACATGGGCGAATCCTACGCGGAGGAAGGAAAATATCAAGTGGCTGTGGAATGGTATCGGGATGCGCAGCGCAAAAACCCTGGTGAACCCAACGTTTATTTTTGGTATATCAAACTCTGCGGCAAGTCTGATTTTTTTAAAGAGCAAGGTGAAAATATTCCTGATTGGGTCAGTAAAATTGAACGTTTAGACCCCAAACAAGCTTATTTCGCTTACATCGAAGCGGGGTTTGCATATCAGCAAAATAATGCTTACGAAACAGCGGAGGGTTGGTTCAACCGTGCGGTGAATAAGCATCCTGGGCGCATAGCTGCATATGTGAATTTGGGCTACCTCTACCGCGATTGGGCGCGTTTTGAGCAATCGGGCAATGCTTTCCAGACGGTTATTAAAATTGATCCACAGAGCTTTGATGGGCATTGGGGATACGCCTGGCTCTGCGAAAGCCAGCAAGAATGGCAGGAAGCTTTGGAATATTTTGAAAAATGCTATGATTTGCGGCCGCAGTGGAAGCATTATATTGACGATGCCATCGCCAAAATGCGCGAACAACTTGGGCAAACCATAAAAATTGGAGCAGATCCGCTGGAAACTTTGAAAGCCAATCCTGAAGACATTGGCGCAACCGATGCCTTGCACCGCCAAGTGGACAAGCTAAAGCTTTCAAGTGATTGGCAACAGGCATTGGAACTTTTGAAACAAATCCGCACCATTAAAGGCGAGGCTTACGAAGCTAATTTCCACAACCGAACGGGGATCGTTTATTATGACAATGCTCAGCATAAAAAAGCCATTGAACATTATCAAAAAGCGATTGACCTTCAATCGGATATTGCCGTTTATCATGAAAATATAGGGCTCGCTTACGAAGCCGATGGGCAATTGGAAAAAGCAGAAGCTGCGTACTTGCAAGCTTTGAAGCTTTCACCGGATGATGCGATTACCCAAAATCGCTTGGGCATTTTTTATTATACGAAAAAAGAATACGAAAAAGCGATTCCATATTATCAGGAAGCCATTCGCTTGTCGCCGAATACGGCGGTGTATCATAACAATCTGGGATTGGCATTTGAATACGCTGGGCAAATCGAGGATGCTGAAAAAACATATCAAAAGGCCATCGAACTCGACCCGGGAAACACTGGTCATCTCAATGATTTGGGTGTTTTTTATCACAATCAAGCGCGATACGATGAGGCGATTGTGCAGTACAACAAAGCTATTGCGATCAATCCAAATAATGCACTGTATTACAGTAATTTAGGATTTGGTTATGAAACAAAAGGTGACGTAAAAGCAGCAGTGGAGGCTTATTTGAAAGCCGCTAATTTGGATGCTTCCAACCATGCAAAACTTGCCAAATTATATTTACAGTTAGGCGAACCCGCGAAAGCCGAGCAACACGCGCGCAAAGCAATAGCATTTGATTCTGACAATTCATTGGCCTATGATCTATTGGCGCAAGCCCTTGAAAAGCAAGGGAAAGCCGCCGAGGCCCAGGATGCGATGCAAAAAGCCATCGGCGCAGATGACGAGAGTAAAGATGTGTATTTCAATAATTTAGGACTTTTATATTACAATCAAAAAGAATACGACAAAGCGATTGAATTTTATCGGAAAGCCATTGAATTGCGCGACGATTATGCTTTGTATTATGATAACTTAGGTCTGGCTTATGAATTGGCGCTACAAATAGGAGAAGCCGAAAAAGCTTATCTCGAAACCTTGCGATTGGAGCCTGAAAATGCCATTTATTGGAATCGCTTGGGCACGTTTTATTACCAACAAGGCAATTATGACAAGGCTTTGGAATACTATTCTACCACGATTCAAAAGAAACCCGATGATCCGATTGGTTTTGAAAATATAGGATTGACCTACGAAAAAATGCAAAATCCGGCAGAAGCGGAAAAAGCATTCCAAAAAGCTATAGAAGTTGCTACCAAAGACCGTGACATTTATTTCAATCGCCTTGGCGTCTTTTACTATCGGCAATTCCGTGACGAAGACGCGATTCAGCTTTACAAAAAAGCAATCGAGCTCCAGCCCAAAGCGGTTTACTATGAAAATATTGGCTTGGCTTATGAAAGCCTGAAGAAATGGGAAGAGGCCGGCGAAGCCTACCACAAATCGGCTGAGTTGTCGCCGGATGCAGACAAAGATATTTATTACAATCGGTTGGGCGTCTTTTATTATCGTTTGGAGCAACACGAAAAAGCAGTACAATTTTATCAACAAGCGATCGCACTTAAAGCAGATAATGCCGTTTATCACGACAATCTTGGGCTGGCGCTCGAAGCGCTTGGGCGCTCGGATGAGGCTTTTAATGCTTATGCCAAAGCTTATGAATTGGATAATACCAACGCCATCTATGCCAATAAACTGGGGCTTTTGTATTTGAATAAAAATGAATTAACGCAGGCAGAAGCGCTGTTCCGAAAAACCGTTGAACTGAAGCCCGAAGACCCGATTGGATATGAAAATGTAGGCGTGGCGCTGGATCGCCAGGGCAGATTCGAGGAAGCTTTACAAATGTTTGAAAAGGCACTGAATTTATCAGAAAACAAAGGACTTTATTATAATTCCATCGGGAATCTCTGGTATCGCCAATACAACGACGCAAAAGCCGCCGAAGCTTATCAACAAGCGATTGAATTCGATCCGAATGTAGCGGTTTATCACGAAAATCTTGGTTTAGCCTTGGAAGGGCAAGGTAATCTTGCCGCTGCAGGAGACGCGTATGCCAAATCGCTCGAAATTGAGCCCAATAACGCCCGCGCCATCAATCGCCTCGGAAAAGTGCATTATCGCTTGGGCGCATTTGATCTGGCGCTTCAAGAATTTGAAAAAGCGGTGCAATTTGCACCCGATGACCCCGTGCTTTGGGAAAACCTGGGATTGAGTTATGAGCAATTGGGTCGATTTTTTGATGCGGAACAAGCGTTCCGGCAAGCCATTGAAATAGCATTTGATCCTGATAAAGCTTTGTATTACAATAGATTGGGCGTATTTTTATACACCCAAAACCGCCATCAGGAAGCTATCGAAAACTATCAACAAGCGCTGCAATTAGATAAGGCTAACGCTATCTACCATGAAAATCTTGGCTTGGCTTACGAGCAATTATCCCGTTGGGAAGATGCCGAGCAAGCTTATTTAAAAGCACTCGACTTGTCGAATGAGAAGGATTATTATTACCATAAACTTGGCGTATTATATGTGCGTTTGAACGAAGAAGATGCCGCATTGGAAAGTTTTGAGCAGGCCATCGCATATAATCCGCAAAAAAGCGTTTACTATGATGAATTAGCTTTTATCTTTGAAAAAAAGCAGGAATGGGATAAAGCGATTCTTGCGTATGAACGCGCACTGGCGCTGGAGTCGGATAATCCAATTTTCCATGATCGCATCGGCAATGTGCTAATGCTGCAAAATAAAACAAAAGAAGCACTTCAATATTTTGAACAGGCCCTACGCCTTGAACCCACAAATAGCGTCTATCTCAACAATCTGCTGAATGCAGCAAAAGCTTTGAGCAATCGACAAGAAGCCATTGCTGTATTGCAAAATGTACTTAATCTCCCCGGTGTAAACCAGGAATCGATAAAAAGCGTTTTGCAAGCATTCGGAATCTAATATTTGTCATTCCTTTTGCCAATTTGCCTTCTGAACAAATAATAAAGCCGCGTTTTATTGTGTTTACCAATAGGTTTTCACGAACCAAGTGTTTTGAATTTTAATCATAACCAATACCCTTCATCTAAACCCAAACGTTTATTTGCCTTTTGGGCATTCACATTTGAATACAATCTTTTCTTATGAGAAAATCTTACTTTTTGTTTTTCGCGCTGGCGATAGTCTTATTTGGCTGCAATCAATTCGATGAATTGGAAAACCTCGACCGCGCCAAATACGAGGCCGAATACGCGATTCCGCTGGTGGATACGAAAGTTTCCTTACAACAAATTCTGGAGAATACCGGAGATAGCACCACGATTATTATTGACCAAAATGGCTTGATTCGCTTGCGTTATCAGGGGGATGTAGTGGCGAAGACCAGCGATGATATTTTTGCAGAAATCAACCGTTCTCTGCCTCCGTTAATTCCCATTTTGAGTCCGCGTATGGCGCTGCCTTTTTCTTCACCGGATGGGTTGCAGATTGACCGTCTGGATATGAAAGGCGGCTCTTTGATTTATTATTTTGAAAATCGCCACCCGGAAGCAATCACCGTGAAAGCCACGTTTCCACAAGTCACTAAAAACGCTGTACCACTTACGATTCAACAATCTTTGCCGGCATACAGCGGCAGCGGTAATGCCCCGGCGGCTACCAATTTCTTAGTACCGATTTCATTAGCTGGCTATCGCATCCAAACGCTGAATGATTCGGTATATGTTGAGTATGAGGCAATAAGAGCCAGCGGGCAAAAAGATACATTATCCAATTTCGTAATTCGTTTGCAAGACCTTCAATTCAGCTACGCGGAAGGCTATTTTGGTAATTTTTTGTACGAAGGCACACGAGATACCATTCTGATTGACTTTTTTGATAATTGGATTCGCGGCGACGTATATTTTGAAGAACCAAGGATTACGCTCAACGTTGAAAATTCTTTTGGTATTCCGACCAATGCGGTGATTAATGTCTTGAACGTTGTGACGGTCAAAAGTGATGTGCTTCCTTTGGAGAGTATTTATGTGGATAATGGAATCGAATTTCCATATCCAAATATGAGCGAAATCGGACAAGTGAAATACGGTACGTTCTCTTTTACCAAAGAGAATTCTAATATTGATGTGATTCTGGGCGCCGGCCCCGTTGCGATTGACTACGATGTAGATGCGATCACCAATCCTAATAATGATCCCAATATCAGGGGTTACATCACCGATAGTAGTTATTATAAAATCAATATGGAAGTGGAGTTGCCGCTTTATGGCAAAGCCTCGGGCTTCGTGGCTAGAGACACCTTTAATGCGGACTTTAAAAATTATGAAGATGTGGACGATGCCGAATTCAAACTTGTAGTCGATAATGCGATTCCGCTCGATGTAGAAGTACAAGCTTATTTCCTGGATGCAAGTAATAATGTGATTGATTCTTTGCTGGATGCGCCGCAACGCATTGTAGGGGCTGCCCCGGTGGATGCGCAAGGAGAACCTACTGGCGTGACGCGTAAAATTACTTTTGCACCTTTTGCAGAAGCGCGTTTTCAGAAAATCAAAACCAGCGCAACGCGCATTTTATTGAATACTGCTTTTTCCACGCTCAATAACGGCAATACTTCTGTGAAGATTTATAGTAGTCAGGATGTGAAAATCAAAATGGGCGTGAAAATGGGCGTTAGAAATTAGTTGCAGGTTGCAGGTTGAAAGTTTCAAGTTTTAGGTTATGACTTGTATTTAATTTTCAAAAGAAAATATTTTATGAAGAAAATATTAATTCATTTTATTTTAATAATCAGTGTTTTATCGCTTAATGCGCAAGAGGAATTGGGAACGCATTTACTGCGCGGCGTTTGGCAGGCTAACAAAACCAATCCGGCGCTGCTGCCTGAAGGGCGCTTCGTTATTGGGCTACCGGGGGTTTATAATAATCTTAATATTACGAATATTACTTATAACGATCTTGTTGTAAAAGACGAAAACGGCGAAACCGTTCTCGATATTGATAATGCCATCGGCA
>JANRME010000280.1:0-14976 GCA_033761835.1 Saprospiraceae bacterium | reverse complement strand
GGCTTCGATGCTTGGCGGCGTGAGTGGGCATGCGGGCTTGTTCTCGGATGCCAATGATTTGGCGATTCTTATGCAAATGCTATTACAACATGGGCGCTACGGCAACCACCAATTTGTTGATTCCAGCACGGTGCGTATTTTCACGCGCCGCGAACCGATGAGTACCCGCACTGGCATTGGCTTCGACTTGTTTAAAACGAACCCCAATATGAAACGCGGAATGCCTCCTCAAGCTTCGGGGCGTACTTTCGGTCATATTGGCTTCACGGGTACTTGCACTTGGGTGGATCCAGTGAATAATTTGGTATATGTTTTTCTTGCTAACCGCACTTACCCATCCAAAGACAATTACAAAATCAATCGAATGGGCATTCGTTCTCGTATTCTCAGTGTGGTTTATGATGCGATGGAAAATGGCGTAAAACCGGATGAACCGGAAATGCAAGCGTCCGAACTGATTCCTACAAAGCCTTTGCCCAAAGAGATTTCGTCTAATCAGATGAATAGTACCGCAGGAATTGTGAATTAGAAACCCAAACGTGAAGATACTCGTATGTATGCTCGCCCGACGCGGTTGTATCGCTTACGCCAATGAAATGGTAAAAGGCTTACAGAATGCGGATTTGAAGATTTATGCCTCGCGCTTTTGTGAAGAACCGCTGCCTCCGCAAAGCCACTTGATCCCTACTTTTCGATCTGCTTTTTCATTTTTATTTAATAGTTTATTTTATTTGCCCATTTTTTTATATAAAATTGGTAAAGATATTCGCAATGGCTATCAATTTATTTACCTTCCGGTTTTTCATCATTGGAATCCGGCTATCATTTTAATCGCGAAATTATTAAAAGCAAAAACTATTCTTACAATCCATGATGCAAAGCCACATCCTGGCGAGCACGCTCTTGGGCAATCGTGGTTTCAAACACTGGCTATATATTGGTGTGATAAGATCATAATATTAAGCGAATTTGTAAAAAATCAACTTCCACATTATACGCAAAACAAAGCAGCTGTGATTCCACATCCAATCCTTCTGCCTATACAAAATAATATTGTTCGTCAATTTCCACCACAGCCTTCCTTGCTTTTTTTAGGTAGAATCGCTCATTATAAGGGTATTGATTTATTATTGGAAGCAGTGAAAGATTTTCCAAAAGAAAAAATCAGCAAACTAACGATTGCGGGGCTTCCGATGATGGATTTAGGCTTGCCAATCACGTCATTTCCTATTGATTTGCACCAAAAATGGATAAGTGATGAGGAGATGCGGGCATTATTATACAAACATGATATACTAATATTGCCCTACCGCGAGGCTTCACAATCGGGCGTCATTACACTAGGCATCGCTGTCTCTATTCCTATGATTGTGACTAAAGTAGGAGGCATGATGGAACAATTGACCGAAGAGGAAGCCATTTGGGTAGAACCTGAAGTAGAAAGTATTCGTAATGGAATTTTAAAATTAATAGAAAATTCTGATTTGTACTTATTAATACATCATAGACTTCAAATAAAGCGATTAAGTAATAATCAATTGATTTTCAATCGACTACTGGAGTTCATGATGTCATTTTCAAATAAGCACCTGCAACAGCACTAATGGTGTAGGGTTGAACAAGTTGCCGAATCAATGATACGGGTACCGATTCATTATGATTTTCTTTTATAAATGTAACCATTTGCTTTGCCAATTCCGACCAATTTTGGTTGTAAGTAGATATATTACAAATCAATGGGTATTCTTGCATAAAATTCTGGAAAGTATCCTTAGAGTCTTGGCAAATATTAATAATCGGTTTACCACTACTCAAATATTCCGCGCTCTTACTGGGTAAATGATAATTGGTTATATTACCAATATTTACTAAAAAATCCGCCTGTTGAATCGCGGCAGCCACCGTTTGTCGCCCAACCAGCCCATGAAATAGAAGATTTTCTTTTAAATCAATAAATTCGTTAAATACAGCTTGTGCTTTTGCAGGAATTTCTCCAAAAAAATGCATTAATAATTGAGGTTTTAAATCTGGGAATTGAATAAAAATTTGCTGCAACAATAATAAAAACGTATCAGGCATCCGCACTTTATCATAAAAAGTACCAAAATAAGCTAAATGGATTTGATTTTTTGAAAAAAATCCAAGCAATGGATGCCCAATATTTTGAAAACTATTTATAAGCGGGGGAATTACTTTTATTTTTTCCTTCAAATTAAGCTCAGAAAAATGTTGTAAATAAGCTTTTTTTGCAGAATACACCGTTACACTCACTGCGTCTGCCAAACGCAATAACTGTGCTTCCGCCCAAAAGTTTTTCTTTCGATATAATATAAAATTATTCACCCAAAATTCTTCCGAAAAAGCAAATGGATCTTCAATATCCATGACCCATTTTATATCAGGAAATTGTTTTTTGACAGCAGATGCAATTAAATTTGCTGTAAAAGGCAAAGAAATGCTAATAATAATATCAAAATAATATAATGTTTGTAATTGTAGCGCACGCCTCTTTCCAGAAAAATACCACAAACAACTACCATCAGGCCAATAAAACATTCGCCAGGTATGATCTACCAACCATTCCAATATTTGACGAAATAAGCTTTGTTTTTGCATTTTGAGGTCGCTTATTTCTGCACGGCGTCGGCGAGTACCCAATAAATTATAAGCCCAATCCAATAAAGTTGCGTATCCTGCCCGATGTACCTGTACACCATTGATGGTAGAATTATTTTCCGTTCCGCCGCGTTTGGTGCAAAGCACGTGCACCTCATGCCCTTCAGCCACCCAATATTCTGCAATTGCTGACCAACGATATACATTAGGATTAAGCATAGGATAATATTGTGCCAAAATAATCAAGATGCGCATAATCAGGTTTTAATTTTCAAAAATTGCTGAATCATTAATATGAATTTATGGTTATAATAATATGTTAGTAATAAATAAATCGCGGTAAACATTATTCCAACTGGTATCAACATGATAGGCGGGAAAGAGAAGTACAGGAAAGGTATCAAAAAAAGCGTTGTAATAAATGTAATCAAGAAGGGGCGGAAGATAGATTGAATTAGTTCAGTTGGATTGCCCCGAATTTGCGGAAGTACAATTAGATAATAAGTTGCTATCATAAAAATACTATATGCTATCACATTTGCTAATGTTGTTGTTATTAAACTAAACTGACTGCCAATTGCTAAAAATAAAATTTGAAATGGCAAGAATATTAAGTTAGCTAAAAGCCAAAGCCTAATTTTTCCAACTGCCAGCAATAAGCTATCTACTGGATTTAATAAAAAATGAAATAAACAAAATAAGCAGAGTGATCTAAAAATCGCTACATTTTCTACCCAATGCACACCGAAAATTAATTGCACGATTGGTTCAGCCGCTATTACCAAAAAAAATAAAGCAGGAAAATTAATTGCTCCGAGATGCGCCAATAAATTCAAGTACAATTGCTTTTGCAAAACAAATTCACCTTTTAAGGATGACAAAACAGGGAATATAACTTTTTCAAAAATTTCATTTAGTAAATTTAAAGGACGAACCAATACACGTTTAAAAATATCATAAGTCCCCAACGCTTCACTACCCAATAATTTACCAATGAGTAAAATATCTATTTGTGAACTAAAATGTGTCACGAGCCGCTCACCGATATGCCAACCTCCAAAATCAAGCAGGGATTGAACCGACCTCCAATTCCATTCTATTGCAGGTCTAAATAACTTGATGCCAATTGAAACAACCCATATAGCTTCTACTAAATATCTAATTACATAACTTCCTACCAATGCATAAGCGCCTAAGCCTTTCATAACGCTTATGATTGCAAACATAAATCCACCGATTCCTCCTATGCTTTCGCCAATAGATAATGTTTGAAAATAGAATTTTTTTTGTAATAGTGCTTTATATTGCACAGTGAAACCCTGAATGAAAAATATCAGGCTGTAAAGCATAAAAATCGGCAACAATATTGGATTTTCATAAATGCTGCTCAGCAGAAACGCTAGTATAATGGCGATGATGTAAAGAATCACTCCGATGCAAGCATTGAGCCAATAAGCGGTGGATAGTTGTATTTGGGTGAGCGTAGAATGTTGCACAATCGCGGTGTTGATGCCTGCTTGCTGCAATTGAATGCCAATATTTACAAAGACACCAGCGATGGCTACCCAGGCAAAATCTGACTTTTCGAGGTAATGGACAAGTAAGACAACCTGAAGCAGCCCTAACCCAAAATTGAGCAAAGAAGAAATACTTGTCCAGCGGAAACCTTCGAATAATATTTTTTGGATGGACATTTTGATAAATTAGCCCATGAATCAAAAGGCGAAATATAAGGAATTCTGCGAAAAACATTATGTACCGTTGATGTTGAGGCCATTTTGGCAAGATGCCGTATGCGGGGAGAAGGCTTGGGATGTATGCGTAGCAACAGATCAGGGCGGCGAAGTGACGGGTTTTTTAGTATATCATTTTACTCATTATCACGGTTTACCTATTATAAAAATGCCGCCGCTGACAGATTATTCTGGTTTGTGGCTACATTATCCTGAAAATCAGGAGAAAAATTCCAGTCGTTACACTTTCGAGAAAGAAGTTTGTAAAACATTAATTGCACAATTACCCAAGACAGCATTTTTTTATCAGCAGTGGCACCCTTCTATTACAAATTGGCTTCCTTTTTACTGGCAGGGCTTTCGTCAAACAAGTCTTTATACATACCAACTTGATTTGCAAGACAAAACAAATCTTCAAAAAAACCTAAGCCAAACTATCCGCAAAAACCTTCGGAAACTTGAACAAGTAGTGGCGATTGAGGTAACCCATGATGTGGAGCAATTATATCATTTATTAGAGCTTTCTTTTGCTCGTCGGCAAGCCACATTTCCTTATAGTTTAGCTTCTTTACAAAAAATAGATAATGCGTTGAATAATAGAAATTTGCGAAGAATTTATTTAGCAAAGGATTCATCCAATCATTATATTGCGGGCTTGTATTTAGTTTGGGACGAACGTTGCGCTTACTCTTTGTTCACTGGATCCGATCCGAATCAACGGCAAAACAGAGCGAGTTATTTGTTGCAATGGCAGTCTATTTTAGATAGCATGGGAAATGTAAATACGTATGATTTTTGCGGCAGCATTCTGGAGCCTGTTGAAGAATCATTGCGTTCCTTTGGTGGAGTACTGACGCCCCATTTTAAAATTAACAGAACAAAAAATAAATTATTTTATTTAGCTGGCGTTTTATTAAATAAAGAAGTATGAGTAATGATTGGAGCCAGGATTTTAATAAACGTACACAAGCTACTTTGCAATGGCTCGAAAAAAGTATTCAAACTACTGATTATCAAGGCTCTTCGGCGTATTATCACCTTATTAAAGGATGGTCATTAACTTATCCTGAGACGACTGGGTATATTATAGAAACATTATTTGATTATGCTAAATATTTACAACAAGAGCGTTGGAAAAATTTGGCAATCACTTGCGCTGATTGGTTGTGCAGTATTCAAAGGCCAGATGGTGCCTTTCCTGGTGGCATAAATACTAACGCCGACCCAATTGTCTTCGATACCGGTCAAATATTATTTGGTTTGGTTCGTGCTTTTAAAGAAACTGGCGATCTTAAGTATAAATTAACCACCGAAAGGGCAGTAGTATGGCTGATTAATATTTTAGAACTAGATGGAAGCTGGCAGCGATATTCTTATGTACCTAACTATATACCAGCGTATTACACCCGTGTTATTTGGGCAATATTATATGCTAATGAAATACTCAAAAAAGATGAAATTATTGCTGGAATGCAGCTTGCGCTAAATTATTATTTACAAAATATTACACCTCAATTATCCTTCAAAAATTGGTCATTTAAGCCTAATGAATCTGCCTACACACATACAATTGCCTATACGCTGCGTGGCATACTGGAAAGCGGGATTTTATTAAATGATGAAAGAATTCTAACAAAAGCGACGGCGGTTATTGATAAATTAATTACTATTTATAAAGATAAAGAAAAATTGGCTGGAAAATATGATGAAAATTGGAATGGAGATTATACGTTTGAATGTGTGACTGGAAATGCTCAAATGTCAATAGTATTGACGCGCTTATTTCAATTGACAGGTAATGTAATTTATCAAGAAATTGCCCTTCATATTTTCCAGGCTACTTTTTCAAGACAATGGCTCATCCCGTTGCAAGGCTTATATGGTGCTATTCCTGGCTCGCATCCTTTATGGGGTGCGTATCAACGCTTTAAATTTCCCAATTGGGCAGCAAAGTTTTATTTAGATGCTTATCTTCTTTTATATAAAGTTACCTCAGAATAACTAATTTACCAATATCCTTTTTGAAAAACCGATCCGTGCCATTATCATATTTTTCATACGCATTCCCATTTTGATTTTCAAAAATTATACGATATAAATAAATACCATTTGCAAGTCGATCACCAAATTGGTCCGTACCATCCCATGCGAATTCCGTTCGGTGCGTGCCGATAAGTAAAGGACCCAAATCTAATTCCGTTAATTCCCGTACAATGCGTCCGGCAATTGTCATAATTTGGATTTTATAATGAACGGGAGCTTCTCGCCCTGTCAGGGTATAAACAAATTGAGTAGAAGTGCTAAAAGGATTCGGGTAATTCATTACATTGGATATCATAGATTTGGTAATTACCTCAAATTCAACATGATAATCAATATTACCTGCCCGATTGCCAGAGGCATCCTGCCCATTGATGATTAATTTATATTTGCCATCTTCAATAAATTCAGGTTCAAAATAAACGGACGCTCTCTTTCCATTACCATCCGGTTTATCGGGCTCGAATCGGAGTTGATTAAATGGAATATGCTTGGCACTATCAAGTGAAGTTTGACTTGGATAAAGAATTGAAATTTCAATAGAATTGCTATCTCCCAAGGATAAATAAGGGTTTTCATCATATAAAGACACCACAATTTGCGGCTTTGCTGATATAATATCTCCATTCATGATACGAAGCCCATCGAAAGTGACATCCACCAATGGATTTCGTTTATCACTTTCTACATAAAAATCAATTATACCGACATTATTAAAATGAAATAATTCTGGTTGATCTTGATCTGGATTTACTTCAATTTGTAACTGATGTTTACCTAATAAATACTGAGTAGGTAAATAAATCAAGGCAAGCAGTGTATCCTGCTTTAACAGAGGCTTCAAACGCGCTGAATCCAGGCGCACTTGCGTTCCTTCGCGTAGGATAGCATAGTTTATCAACAAACTATCCATATCATAATTACTTAAATTATTGATAGTAATTTTAAGTTGTAAGGGTTCGCCTTGTTGTAGTGTATCTTTGGGCGCTTCAAATGTCACTAATGGATTTAACGCTGCTTCAGGGATACCTTCATATAATACTTGCCAATATCCAAATTGCGTCGGAGAGCGTTTTACTGTATCACGTGTATCTAATTCTAATACTAAATAAGGGTACATATTCACATCAATCCACTGCAAGGAAGTATCAGGATTATTAAAATTTGATAATAATTGCGTCATGGAATCATCTTCCCGAATACCATAAAGATTAACACCATAATTATCATATTGATCAATATCAAGATTATGTTGTAAATAATTCCATTTACTTGCCGGCCCAATTTTATGCGTTTTTATATTACCTTCTGTTTTAAAGCCGGGAATAGTAAAGTCTCCAAAAATAGTGTCTTGCACATTGGCTGCTAACTCTTCAAAAATGAGCTTACCACTGCCTTTTCGATACAGCAGGGCATAAGGCCGAGCGCCTTCGGTAGCGGTAGATCGAAGGCTTACCGCGCCTTCATTCTCTAATAAATTAAAAAGATTGATGCCATTATTTTGTAAAGAATCGGCTTCCCATTGCTCCGGTTTATAATCTGTACCATCTGTGCTATGCTGAATTGTATAAAGAAATACATAATTTCCATCAGGAATGGAATCTTTTAAAAAATTAATAACTTTTTTTCGATTATCGAAAGTTACAGTAGAGAAAGGAAAAGAAGGAAGCGGACTCGCCCAGGATTCTCCGATTACGCTGCCAAATCTTCCAAGCTGACCGCCAGCACGAATGTTTTGCCAAGGGTCGCTCGAAGCTCCATCAAATACACATATAATAAAACCGCCACTTCCAATACCGCCTACATACTGATTTGTTGTATTATTTACACTGCTATAATTAAAAAGATTTGTATAATTATAAGCTGGAATAGGATAACGAAAAATATTGAATTTTAAATCGGAAGTATTTGCACCGAAGTTTAAAAATCGTGTACTATCTGGTAAGAATATTTCATTCAATTCATTCTCCTGCAATTGCTGAAAATGCGATTGCCGCCAGCCGATCGAACTATTTTTGATATATGTAAAAGATTGATTACTCCAGTTATATGCACCTTCGATCAAGCTATCAATCGCAACGCGCCAGTAATAAACAGCGCTATCTAATAAAATAATATTGGGATTCCAATCAAGTACACCGCCCGTAGTAGTGAACAAAGTATCTTTATATAAAGGACTATTAAAATATTTAGTCGTATCAATTGCCATTCGATAACGTTGTGAAGTCTCAAAAACATTAGCAGTAGAGGCGCTCAGCCTTAGTGGAGCAGTATTTACAATCGCATAATTTAAGGGCTGAATAGGTGTAATGTTTTTATCAAAAATAAATAATTTAACGCCGCGCGCTCCGCTTACGTCTCTTAATTCATTATTTAGTTCTGCTTCCGGTAAAGGGGTTTCCTGAATAATATTATCAGGGTTTAATTGGATATAAAATTCATTAAAACCCGCGGTATTGCTGCTGCTATCGCGTACAGGAAATGTAAAATTAATCGGTTCGCTCTGATAAGCAGGCGTTTCTATCTTTTTAGTAAATATTTTTTGAGTGCCGTTTGGCAAGCGCCGCGTTACTGAAAGAGCAAGGCTGTCTGTAATATTTTTTCCAATATTTAAAACATTGAATTTCAGGTCAAAACTATCATT
Source organism: Saprospiraceae bacterium (assembly GCA_033761835.1). Taxonomy (GTDB): domain Bacteria; phylum Bacteroidota; class Bacteroidia; order Chitinophagales; family Saprospiraceae; genus JADJNW01. Next base: position 5,943 of record JANRME010000280.1, on the reverse strand, counting down.
TTGAACCGAAACAGGCGCCGGATTAAATTGGACACTTTCTTTATTTATCAAATAATCGGGCGCATCATAAGGAAGAATTTTAATAGCCGGATCGCCGTGTAATGTAAATTGTTGTAATAACATTCGGGTAAAAGCATTAAGATTTGTATCATATTCTTTAATACTCGCTTGAATAATTTCGCCGAGGCTTTTAGTATTATGATCGCCTAAAAATTCATACACCGTTCTTTGAAAAGGGCCCAAGGATGGAATCGTCCCTTCATAAGAAGTACCCACAAAAGCAATTCCTGCTTTATTAGGTTGAAAAACAAAGTTTTCACTATAACTAATATTCGGAATATGAATATTGCCGGAGTAGCACCCCAAAGCAAACATTACCGGATATTTTTTATAATTGGTAAAAGAAGATGCTTCGCCAATGCTAATATCAATAACCGTATATCCGCCGTGACCAAAAAATGTAATAACGCCCACGCCTTCTTGTAATAATTGATTAATTTCTTCCGATTCCAGACGCTGCGTTGGATCATTACTCATTTTATAAAAAGTGCTCACATGAGCGCCGTAGCCATTTTCACTGATCGTACGCTTCATTTGATTCATCGCAGACTCTATAGATAACTGCTCCCCTGTATCTTTCCCACCTCCTAAGTGAATAATTTCTTTACGCCAGGCGCGATTTTCGGCAGATTGATCGGCAGGATTTTCATAATCTTTTAATTTTTCTAAATAAAGTTGGATATCGCTTGCTTTTGTCGCGGCGATGCGCCCGATGGGCAGCACAGGCACTTGCGAATCATTACTTGCTATTAATAAATTATCAGAACCTGGGAAGCCGAAAGTAGGCACAAAAAAACGGGAATTTACATCGTTATTATAAGATCGAACGCCCGTAGCATTGAACTCTTGTCCTTTTCCTATAATTAATATAAATTTAGCATTTGGCCATTGCGCTTTGATATAATGTCCAAAATTGCGAACCGCCAAAGGATGCCGCTGGATTCCATAAGCAAATTGCTCGTATAAATCTTCAATATTTACTACTGCCACTTGATATTCCTGACTGCGATAAGCCGCATAATCATTTAAAGCATCGCTTTGCAGTTTTCGGCTGGAGATAATAATAAATTCAGCGTTTTCTTCTGTTTCTGGGAAATTATCAAATTCGATTTTCTTTACATCATTTGTTGAAATAATGTTTTCAGGATTTACTAAATAAAACTCATGTACGCCACTAAATGTTTCCAATTTTACTTTTACTTTTCCAGCCTCTAATTGAGTAATAATGCGTTGTCTGGCGGTTAAATCATATAAAATTGGTGCAATATTATTATGCTGAAAACCTTCTATTTCTAAATATTTTGCTTCACCTGTGCCGTTTAAATGAAAAAGAAATTGATTTTTATTTTCAAAATGAAACGTATGCGGATATAATAATTTTGCATAAGCAACCGCGATTCTACCCAAAGTGTCTAATAATGTAAGATTAATGGTGGATTGTGAAGCGCTCGCTTCATCACTAAAACGCAGATCCCACATTTGATTATTAACAGACTGAATAGTTTGATCATGTAATATAGTATTATTAATAGAAGTTTGAATAAAATGAGGATTGCTGCCGATACCCGCCAACCGAATTTGAAAACTATCAGAAGCCACGCCAGCATAGCGTTGTGTTGGTAAAAGGTTGGTTTGATAAGCTGTTTTCAATCCAGGTTCAAAGCCAAAACCTTCGCCCAGTTCAAAAATAGATTGATTCACATCACCTCGCGTATTTGCAATAAAGCTCCCGCCTAAATTAGTACTCAATTCTTGCCAAAACCATTCTTCTTTAGCAGGTGAATTATTTAAATCATTTACTTTATTTTCATATCTTAATAATAATTGCGCTTCATTTGTAAATGTCAGATAATAAGCAGCCGTATCCGTGAACATACTATATTCAGGATTCAGCATATCGGATTCGCCGTTTTTATAGAGAAAACGATCGAGTTCGCCTCGATTTTTCCGACCGAAAAATTCGATATAATTTTCACCGATATAAATTGGAATCTGCTCGCCGAGGCAATAAACTTGGGCATTGGACAAAGAACCGAGTTGCACGCCCTGCGCGGTCAACGCTTCAAAATGAATACGATATATACCATCTTGTGCAACTGGAACTTTAAAATAAGGGTGGTCATAACGAATCCATTCGTTTCCAAATTTGCCATTTGACATTTGGGCGAACAGTACCATTTGAGGCAGCGCAAGAAATGCAAAAGGAAGTAAAATTCTTCTCATGCAAAATCATTTTTTTGATGCGAATAGGTGCGGGCCTCGTTTGTGAAAGTTTGTATTGCGCAATATCGGAATTTTTGCGCTCTGCTATTTTAACTTGTTTCAAAATTAGTGCTTTCGATTAGGAAATTCAATGGGAATGTCGTCCTTTTTGCAAGATTCAGATAATTTTTTAACCCCGAAAGACGCCTGTCTGTCTAACAGAGTCGAACTTTTATCGAACAAAATCATTGGGTTCAATTGTACTTCTTATTTTTAACTTTGCAATTGTATAAGTCCTTTTCAAGTAGTGCATTTGAATAAAATGTATTACAATTTTAAACAGGTATCTCCATGGATTTTCTGGAAAACGTAAGATTGGCGCTTCGTTCCATCCGCTCAAATATGCTGCGGGCAGTGCTCACGCTGATGATTATTGCTTTTGGCATTATGGCATTAGTGGGTATTCTGACGGCGATTGACAGCGCTATTTATTCTTTAAGTGATAACCTTTCCTCGCTTGGCGCAAATACTTTTGATGTGGATCCCAAGGAAAGTCGAGGGCGTCGGCGGGGTGTGCAGGAGCGCGCCGGTGAAAATTTCACCTTCAAAGAATCTATGGAATTCAAGGAACGATACGACTTTCCTGCGCATACCTCGGTTTCTATGAATTGTACAGGAAGTGCTTCCATCAAATATGGCGATGAAAAAACCAACCCGAATGTATCAGTTTTTGGAATAGACGAGAACTACCTTGAAGCCAAAGGATTTGAATTGGAAGTGGGGCGAAATTTTAATTACCGTGAAATAATGAACGGCGGTTATATCACGATAGTGGGTACAGATGTAGTGAAGACGCTCTTTAAGGGCAATGCTCAGAAAGCGATGGACCAAATTATTTCGCTGGGTAATATCAAATTAAAAATTGTCGGGGTGTTAAAAACGCGTGGCTCCAGCATGAATCAGAGCGAAGATCGGCGCATTTTGATCCCCTTACAAACGGGTAAGCGCTATTATGGTAGCGATAGAACGAATTATAATATTTTGGTAGCTGTGAATGATGCGACCGAGATTGACAACGCCATCGCGGAAGCCACTGGCTTACTTCGCAATATTCGCCGCCTGAAAGCCGCCGAAGATAACGATTTTGAGATCGTAAAAAGCGATAGCCTTATTGGTATTATCAAAGAAAATACGGTTTATTTCAGGTTGGCAGCCGTTGGGATTGGTTTGATTACGCTTATCGGTGCGGCGATTGGCTTAATGAACATCATGCTGGTGTCGGTAACCGAGCGTACCCGTGAAATTGGTATCCTGAAAGCCATTGGGGCTACCCGAAAAAGCATAATGACCCAGTTTCTCACTGAAGCGGTGTTGATTTCTCTCATGGGCGGTATTTTTGGTATCATTTTGGGCGTTTTGATTGGCAATATCGTAACTTATCTGATGGGTGGTAATTTCTTGTTTCCTTGGGTATGGATTACGATTGCGGTCATCACTTGTACGGCCGTCGGCTTGATTTCAGGCTTGTATCCGGCGCTAAAAGCGGCCAGATTAGACCCCATCGAATCATTGCGTTACGAATAAATTTGCTTTGGTGAATGGTGTTTTTTGAATGGGATTGAATACTTTTTTCTAATTTGCCCGCTTAAAACGCAGCATTCACCAATTGCCGAATGAATCGGGAGTTCCTCATCAATATTATTTTCCTTCTTTTTGTTAATCTGCTTATTAAGCCGTTTTACATTTTTGGCATTGAATTGGCAATTCAAAACCGCGTTGCCGATGGTGCTTATGGCTTGTATTTCAACCTGTTCAGCCTCACTTTGATTTTGCAAATTGTCAATGATCTCGGCATTCAATATTACAACAATCGGAATATTGCGCAACACAACCACCTGTTATCCAAATACTTCTCCAGTATGCTACTGCTCAAAGGGTTGCTGGGTGTGGTTTATTTTATCGTTTTGCTCATTGTCACTTGGGTCTGGAAATACGAATTGGAAGTTTTTCACCTGATATTGCTCATCGGTTTGAATCAATTGCTCGGCTCGCTCATTTTATTTTTTCGTTCCAATATCTCCGGTTTGGCGATGTATCGCACAGATAGCGTCATTTCGGTATTGGATCGGCTATTGTTGATTGGTATTTGTGGCGTTATCTTGTGGGTAAGCCCTATTTTTAAAATCGAGTGGTTTGTTTTTGCCCAAACGGTTAGTCTATCTACTACGGCATTGATCGCGTTTTTAAGTTTCAGATCGCGTTTGCAATCATTTCGCTTGTGCTTCCGACCGGCATTATTGGGTTTGATATTAAAAAAAAGCTTACCGTATGCCCTGGCAGTTTTTTTGATGGGCGTTTACACACGCCTCGATGCAGTGCTGTTAGAACGACTTCATTCGCAGGGGCGCTTGGAGGCGGACGTGTATGCTTCTGCTTATCGCCTGCTTGATGCGGGGAATATGCTGGGATTTCTTTTTGCAGGCTTGTTATTGCCGATGTTTGCAAAACTCCTTAAAAGTAAAGATGCGGTTAACCCTTTGCTACAAATCAGTTTGCAACTCATTTGGGCAGGTGTGGTTACAGTAGCGACCAGCGTTTTCTTTTTTCAAAAAGAGATCATGCAAACGCTTTATTTCGACGGCAATGCTTATGCTGGGCAAGTATTGGGCATATTGATGATTACTTTTGTGGCGATGAGTTGCAATTTTATTTATAGCGCCTTGCTTACCGCCAATGGCAATCTTTGGCCGATGATTCGCCTTTTTATCATTGTAATTATACTGAATGTCCTTTTAAACCTGCTGTTGATACCTCGGTATGGCGCATTAGGCGCGGCAATCGTGGCTTGTATTACCCAAGCTTTTATTGCCCTTGGCGAAGCTTTTCTGGCACATCGGTTGCTGCAAATCCATTTTACAGCGAAGGTCGTATTCAAATTATTGCTATTTGCCTTTTTGTGTTGGGCTATCGGTTACTTTTTTTATACTTATGAATTTTTGGATTGGCGTATTCGTTTTATAGCCTCTATTTTAGTCGACTTAATATTGGCGCTCATCATAAAGCTGGTTAAACTGCGCAGCGCATTCGGATTGTTACAATCTTAATAATCGGACTAAATGATATAGAATCATTCTTGGAATCATTTTTTACTTACTTTTGCGGGTACAATTTTGCATAATATGGAGCAGAAAGATCATTTGTTGGGTGTAGTACAGACGCTTTGGAAGTGGCGAAGACCTATTCTGATCGTGACGCTGAGTGCAGTGATCGGTACAGCCATTATTAGTTTGTTTTTGCCCAATTATTTTAAAGCAACCACTATTTTTTTGGCGGCAAGCCCTGATATGGCCAAGCCGGAATTGCTTTTTGGACAAGGAAACTTATACCGAAATGAATATGGCAATGCCAATGATGTAGATCGCTTATTGACAATAGCCGAGTCGAGTGAATTGGTGGTTTTTTTGGTGGATTCTTTTAAATTATACGACCATTATAAAATTGATCGGGAAAATCCGCGTGCGCCCTTCAAAGTGCAAGAGAAATTTTTTAGCTTATACAAAATAGAAAAGACAAAACGAGACGCGATAGAATTGTCCGTAGAAGATAAAGACCGCTTGTTGGCGCCACGTATTGCCAATGCTGCTCGTGAGAAAATTGATGCACTTGCGCAGCAATTAATCA
>JANRME010000279.1:0-13301 GCA_033761835.1 Saprospiraceae bacterium | reverse complement strand
ATTTCATTTTATACCCTATGAGTTTAAAAATTCTTGGTTTTCAAGTTTTTACAATTAATTTTTAGGTAAATTTATTTGTTTTCATCTGAAAATTCTGTAACCTTGTAGGTTATTAATTTCATAACCCAAAAATTGAACACCATGAAGCTCACCTTATTGAAAATCTTAGGATTGTTTATTGTATTATTATTCTGTACACCGCAAAACGCCTTTGCACAAAGGACAAAAACAACAGCCGTTGACTCTGTAAAGATTTCGGCAGCTGACCAAAAGGCGATTACTGCGCTTTTCAAGGGCGTGGATGCCTCCAAGTATCGTTTGCAATTTAATAATAAAAAAACGGTGGTTGGAAAACGATCTGTAAAAATGGAAGACCTCGAACAGGTAAGGAAAGTAACGAATCCTGCAGAAGCCGCAGGCTGGATCGTTTTTGTGGTGGAGGGCGATGACGTGATTTATGTTTTGGCGGTCGGTAACTCTGAACTTGTAAGTGTTTTGGGAAGGGAAAAAGCAGCCCAACTCAACAAAATTATGGCGAAGTACAAACGTTAATCCCTTTAGTGAAAGAAAATGTAATGATAGAGGACGTATGATGTATATCATATGTCCTCGCCTTTATATAGTTTTTATGAAAAAGATTATATATTCATTAGCTTTTTTACATTTATTAACCATTACCGTTGTGATATTTCACGGGCTGGATTCAATTGTCCATAAAGGCTGGTGGGAAAAGCCATTGGCTTTTATTTGTAGTATTAATTACTCCATTTGGCAATATGGATTTTTTTCGCCGGACGTCGGAAAAAGTTCGGAGCTAAAAATAAATGTTCATCAAGATGGAGATATTGTAAATGAATATACGACCTTGAAAGGGTTTAAATTTTATACTTCTAATCAAGAATCGCTCAATAGATTTTACGGATTTAAGCACCATACTGCCAGTGATAGCGTTTTTCAAGACTTATGCGCACGCTCGGTTGCTGCTCGAATGCTGAATATCCATGAAGATGCCTGGCGTATTGATTACACGATGCGTAGTATTCATTATCCAAAAATAAAAGATTACCAACCTAATGCACCCGTTGATACTGTAGAATTTTATACCACCACATTTGTTTTACGATAAGTGATAATTAAAATATGTTCGATTCTCTTTTTACAAAATTAAAAAATAGTTTTATTTCCTTTTGGAACACGCCTCTTTTGCCGCAGCCGCTTGGCATTTTTAGGCTTTTGATAGCTGCTTTTACCATTATACAAGCGCTCATTTGGTATCCTGATTGGTTGGCTTTTTTTGGTAATGACGGATGGATTCAATGGGAGATTTCAAGAGCTTTGAATACTACCTGGAATATTCATATGGAGCATATTTATAAAATGTTTCATGCTATTTTAGGGCTTTCAGAAACGCAATCGGTATTAACTTTTTTCTGGCTGTATATAATATTTGCCTTTGGATTATTAATAGGCTGGTACACCAGAGTTTGGGCGTTTTTCACATGGTTTTGCCATTATATTATAATGAGCACTATCCCTACTTTTGTTTATGGAGTGGATATTTTTTTACATATAGCATTATTTTATTTAATCTTGATGCCCAGTAATAAAGCTTATTCATTAGACCTGAAACTGGGACGTGTAAATGCGCTGCCCACTTGGGGTGTGACGCTTTCCATTCGGGTGCTACAAGTGCATATATGTCTGGTGTATTTATCGGCGGGTTATGAAAAAATGCTGGCGGCTGATTGGTGGAATGGGAATGTGCTTTGGCGTTCTTTGGTTCAACCCGACTTTCGGCAATTTGATCTCACCTGGCTTTCGAATTACCCTTTTATACCTATCATATTAAGCTGGTTTACAATGCTTATTGAGACAGGATATTGCATTGGAATGTGGATTCCTCGTGTGCGCGTTTTTTGGTTATTGGGCATTATTTCGTTACATATCGGGATCGGCTTATTTCTTGGTTTATGGCTTTTTGGTATTATTATGATTTTATTATCAATATCGGCTTTTGGCTTTGAAGCATATAAAGATATTAAAGCCTTTAAAAAAGGAAGCCAACAGAATATTACATCCGAAATAAAGGAATTGGTTAGTTAACTCCTATTTATAAATTAAGCGACTATTTTAAATCAACCAGCGTGTCATCAAAACCCGATTATGATCTTGAAAATCGAAACTCCGATACAGCGCTCTACCCGCCTCGTTATGGATTTCAACTTCCAAATGAATCGCTTTAACTCCCATTTCTTTGGCTTTTTCGGCAACAAACTCTACCGTTTTGGTGCCAATCCCTTTGCTGCGATACTCCGGAAGAACGTATAATTCATCCAAGAAAGCGTCGCGGCCTTTGTATTCAAAACTATATCCAAGTGTGAGAGCTGCGTAACCAATGGTTTGCCCATTTTCCAAGATTAGCCAAAGCTTTCCGTAGTTGGCGTTGTTAAGAAACGCTTTTAGCGCTTCTTTAGCCGCTTCTTTTTGAAAATTATAATCGTCAATAGCGTAGAAATCTTGTTGCATTTTCAAGATCACCTCCACATCATCAGCGCCTGCTGCATAAAAATTAAGATTCATTAGCCTAGGGTTTGTTTAAGGTCGAAACCACAAAGTTGCAGAAAAGTGTACATATTGTCATGTTAAAAATTAAAAGAAAATTATCGAGCCTTCTTTTTGAAAGAAAATTCAAATCAGGGACGCTTCTTATATACGGATGGGAATAAGAAAAGTTAAGAGTTCAATTGAAAAATTTTTTCCATAAGTAGCCATTTTTCACCTGGTTTTGCTTGCGGTAGCGCTACCTGGAATTGCCACATGATCGCTTCCCATTCTTGCACTGCCGGATTTGCCGCGTCCATGGCTGCTTTTTTTTCAAAAGAAAAATCTTCGCTGGTTTCCATTATCATGCACATTCGAGTACCCAAACGAAATATCTGTAAATCAAGAATTCCAGCTTCGCGGATGCTTTGTTCGATGGCCTCGGGTATTCGTTGATGGTAGCGTTCGTATGAAGCGATAAGATGAGGATCATCTTTTAAATCCAAGGTTAAGCAATATCTTTTCATACCACGGTGTTTCTTTATATGCCACAAATATAGCCTTTTTAGGCAATTTTTAGCCCCAGAAATACTTTTCGGAACTGTTTTCTTTGTATTCGCCTGCCACGAGGTCATTTTCGATTCCTAAATATTGCTCGATTTTCTGCTCAATAAATTGAGCGTCTTTAATATCATTTAATTTATGGGTTAGATTAATGCGTTTATAATTGATTGTCAGTAATATTACTTGATAATCGTAAACCGCATGACCTTTATAGGCACTTTCCACTTGATGAATGAATAATTGTTTGATCGAGTTACGAGGTATTTGCCGATTGCCGATACATGGAATAGGGTGAACCCTTATATTCATATCTTTTTGATTAACTTCGATGGTTGTTTCATTTAAAAGATTACATAATGAAATATATAGTAAATAAATGCTAACAATAATATGTAAGGGTAAAAGAAACCACATAGGGAGAGAAGTATCTACATCTATTGGCAATGGTAGCCCCTGCAAATAATTAATAAAAGATGCTACTGTTACACCAAGAAATATGATGCCCATAAATAAAAAAGCATAATAAATGGGGCACATCCAGTAATAAATGATGGTCAATTGATGAAGACCTTCATGGTATTCTATATTTTTGAATGCTTGATTTTTTTGGAGGTTCATCATAATAGTCATTTGGTTTTTTGAAGTTGAACTCAAGGTATTGAAAAACAGGTAATAACACCATTTATCTCGACTAAAGGGATAAAATTAAACGACAGAGTATGCCTGGAGATGTATTTTTTTACGAATGGGAGTAAGGTTTTTATGCTGGAAAATTTTCTAACGCAAAGAGGACTTTTAGTAATGTGAAAATAATGATGTAACTATCCCTAATTATTTTCATCATGATATAAGCTAATCAATACCATTTCACACCATTAGCGGATTGAAGTTTTGCATATTTGACCTCATCAAATACATAATAAAAAGCGCCTTTTCGGGAGGATTCTTTCTCTTTTTCGTTAAGCTTATTTAAAATGTCTAAGGAGAGTATTTTACGCTTGAAGTTTCTTTTATCTAAAGGCGTTTCATAAATGGCCTCGTATAGACTTTGCAGTTGTGGCAACGTAAATTTTTCGGGCAGCAATTCAAATCCGATAGGATGTGTCGCCACTTTTTCTTGCAACATTTTTTGTGCCTTTATTACCATTTGTTTGTGGTCGAAGATTAGCGGCGGAATTTTACCTAAAGGAAACCATCGAGCTTCATGTTCTAACTTCAACTGCTCGCTGTAATCTTTAATATTTATCAATGCAAAATAGGCAATAGAAATAACCCGACCTGCCGCATCCCGATCTACATCACTAAACGTGTGAAGCTGCTCCATGTATATATTCTTCATTCCGGTGAGCTGATACAAAATGCGAATAGCTGCTTTTTCGGCGTTTTCGTTTTCTCGAATAAACCCGCCCATCAGCGACCATTTGCCTTTTTCCGGTTCAAATCCTCTTTTTATCAGAAGTGCCTTTAACTCACTCCCATCAAAACCAAAAATAATACAGTCAACCGCAACAAGAATTTTTTGATGATTTATATAGCTATTAATATCCATTGTGCTTAGTAAAAAAATAAGCGCAAATATCAGTTAGTTATTTCACTTTTAAAAGCCTTCCCGAAAAAATCCTTTGAGCGGAGGCTTTTGGTGTAGCAAAAATTTCACCCTTAGCTTGCTTTTCGATATATTCTTCAGAAATGCCACTCAGAACTGTGAATGCACACAAAGCTTCTTAAGCTAAATTTCATGTAGCCCTTCAAAATACGGAAGATAAACCGTTAGTATCAGTTATTTAAGAAAGAAAAATCTCTTAAATAACCAATTGTCAAAAAAAAATATTGACTTTAAGTAGGTAGTTATCGGAATTAAGTGTAAATTTGACACTTGATAAGATCAATGAAATATGGTGCGGTTTATTTTAAATAAGCGCTTTGAATGAATACCCACACCCCTTTAGAAGTCAATTATATTGTTATGCTTTATAATTTAAATATCATATTAAGTAGTCAAACAGTTTTATAGGCGATAGTCTTTTAATGTTGATAATTAGTTAATTACGAAAATTTTAATATGATTTAAATATGCTCGTTTACTTAGCTAATATTCTAAAATTTAAATATTATATTATGAGGTTCAAATCGCTATTTTTTAATTAAAAATTCAATCGATTGAAAATTACCATATTATTTAAAAAAAACAGAAATTTTACATTAAAGACTTCAAATTGATTTCAAAATAATTAATTGAAATTTTCAATAAATCAAAGTATGTGAAATACAACCGATTTGTTGAAAATTTTTGATAACAACGTATAGCATTTTTTAACCTAAACCTTTTGACTCACATGATGAAACTAACCAAGCCAATGCTTTTGTTGCTTGCTCTATTTTGTTGTCTTGCAACAACAAAAGCGCAACAAATAACGGGTAAAGTCACTGCTGCCAATGACGGAACACCTCTAATTGCAGTGAATATCACTGTCAAAGAAACGAACACAGGTACCGTTTCAGACACGGATGGAACATTCCAGATTGCTGCCACTCCAGGTAATACTTTGGTTTTTAGCTACATAGGGTTTAAAACCATTGAAATTACGCTTGGCAATGAAAAAAATTTGAATGTAACATTAGAAGAAGACGCTCAAAGCTTAGACGAAATAGTAGTAACGGCCTTAGGTATCCAAAGGGAATCCAAGAAACTGGGCTATTCCGTGACTTCTGTCAATACAGATGAGCTCGTGCAAAACAGAACTACCAATGTGATAGAATCCCTTGAGGGGCGGGTGGCAGGCCTGAATATTACTCCTCCGGCTGCTGGTGCGGGTTCCAGTATGCAGATTCGTTTGCGTGGTCAAGCTGCGTTTGCAGGGGCAAACAACGCTCCTCTTATTGTAATCAATGGACTTCCGATTGATCAGGGTGCTCGAGGCGTGAATGGTCTTGGAACTCCCCGAGATCTTGGGGATAACCTGTCAAACATTAACCCGGATGACATTGAAAGCATGACCGTATTGAAAGGAGCTACTGCTGCTGCAATTTATGGCGCAAGAGCTGCCAATGGTGCCATCATCATCACCACTAAATCCGGTCGAAAGAATCAGGGCATAGGAGTGGAGTACACTTCCAGCTATACCTCACAGGAAGCTTTGAATTTCTTTGACTTTCAAACGGAGTTCGGTCAGGGTACAGGAGGGAAAAGACCAACCAGTGGAGCAAATGCTGCTACAACGGGTCAGTTTGCTTGGGGCGAGCGCTTAGATGGTGTGCCTACTCCCATTTTTGATGGTTCATTGCAACCCTATTCTGCGAACCCAAACAGGCTTTTCGACTTTTTGCAAACAGGCACCAATTTCACTAATACCATTGCATTCTCCGGTGGTACTGAGAAAGGAAGCTTTAGAGCCTCTTTTTCAAACACGGATGCCGAAGGTATTACACCAACGAATGAGTATAAAAGGAACATCATCAATTTAGGGATCAATCAAAACATTACGCAAAAGCTCAAGCTGCAGTTCAACCTCAACTACACTAACGAGCGACAGATTAACCCGCCACAAATCGGTACACAGGGGCCAGGTGCTGTAAACTTTTTTACCAGAATGGCTACCTCCATCCCACTGTCGGCTTTCAAAAATAGTGCAGTGGCTGCCAATGGAACAGAGACCTTAACTTCCGGTTTTCAGGGCACCCTGCTAAATCCTTACTATGCAATAGCGGTGGGGCAAAAATATGAAAATGAAAGAGACCGTTTTCTTGGAACTGCTACCTTAAGATATGATATCACAGATTGGTTGTATGCGCAAGGTAGATATAACTATGACTATTCTCTTAGTTTTACAGAATCCAACGATCCTGGAGGTATAGGAACCAGCGTACCAACAAATGCGGATGGTACCTTCAAGGGAGGTTATAATTTATCAGAAGGTAAAGGGACGGATGTAAATGCAGACTTCCTGATCGGTGGCGGCAAGGAGTTTGGGATATTCTCAGTGGATGCCAATTTCGGTGGAAATACCTGGAGAGTTAAAAATAATTCATTTAATCAAAGTTCCTCCAACTTTATCGTTCGGGATCTTTATTCTATTGGAAATGGTAGCGTTAGAAATCAAAGTTACGGTTTTTCTCAATTCAGGGTTAATTCATTATATGGCTGGGCAGAATTCGGATTCAAAAGTATGCTATATGTAAACTTTACAGGTAGAAACGACTGGTTCTCCGTCTTGAACCCAGATGACAACAGTGAGTTTTATCAATCTGTATCGGGTAGTTTTATTTTCTCTGAGTTGATGAAAGGCATGGATTGGCTTTCTTATGGTAAACTGAGAGCTTCTTGGGCGGAGGTTGGAAGTTCCAATGGCGTAAATCCTTATGATGGTATCCTTACTTATGGTATCGCGCAAAATCAATTTAATGGCCAGACGACGGCTTCTATTTCGGGGGCATCTGCTCCTAACCAGTTCTTACGACCTTTTAGCGTAGAAGAAAAAGAAATTGGTCTGGAAATGAGACTGTTTGGCAATAGGATCTTGCTTGATGTTTCGGCATTTGATAAAGTAACAACAGATCAGATATTGGATGTTCAATTATCCAATACCTCTGGATATAATACTTCAAAACGGAATCTTGGTTCACTAAAGAATAGCGGTGTGGAATTCTTGGTGGAAGTTACACCTATACAAACTCCAAATTTTACTTGGACGTCTTCATGGAATAATGCCTTCCTCTCTACGGAAGTACTTTCGGTTGGCGAAGGTATCAAAGACGTAATAGTGCTTAACTGGGGTGCTACCGGTAATGAATTTATCGGGCAATTGAGGTACGTAGTAGGATTACCAATGAACCAAGTTTATGCAAGAACCTATTTGAGAGATGATCAGGGTAGGATTCTCCTTACCGACCAAGGTCGTTTAATCGCATCACCTGACTATGTAAGCTACGGTAGCTCGATTCCTAAGCATACAGGTGGTTGGACCAACTCGCTTAGCTATAAAAATCTTTCTGTCGGAATACACCTTGACTACAAACTGGGCGGTACTGTAATATCTTCTACTGCTTTAAATGCACTCAGACAAGGACACTCTAAAGCGTCTTTAGTTGGACGTAGGGTAGGAGAGACTGGTGTCGTATTTCCTGGTTTTTACAGATCAAGCGGAGAGCCTAATACCAAAGCGGTTGACCCAGCTGCATTCTATGCAGATTACAGAAATAACCAAATGGGCGATATCGTGACATTTAAGTCAGACTTTGTTAAGCTGAGAAACATATCGTTATCATATAATCTTACGGATCTACTACGTAAAACAAGGGCTTTAGGATTCGTAAAAGGGCTATCCTTGACGGCTGCTTGCCGAAACGTGGCAATTCTTTACAAAGATATACCCGATCTTGATCCAGAGGCCATTCAATCTTCTGGAGACTTCAGATCCGGTTATGAGAATACCTCATTGCCCACCACTCGTAATTATCAAATTACTTTAAATGCCAAATTCTAATGATTATGAAAAATATAAAAATATTTTTTCTTATAAGTGCAACCCTCCTTGTGCTTGGAGGATGCGACGAGGATTTTGTAGATATAAATACAAATCCTTATGCAGTGATAGATATTGATCCTGCCCTTTTGTTTGTCGGTGCACAACGCACACACCTTGGAGGTTGGGAAACAGAACATACAATTGCTCAGCAATTTGTGAATCCCCACAATTCAGGAGCTACACTTGGGCCTAATTTTAATGCAGATATTGATAATTTCAATAACGGAAAATGGGATGGCTCTTATCCTGGTTCAATTAAAAATATGGTTCAAGCCATAGCCTTATTAGATGGGAATACCGAACGTGGAAACTTACTAAGTATATTGCGCATTTGGAAAGCCCAGGTATTTATGGGTTTGGTGGACACACATGCTGATGTTCCTTACTTCGACGCAGGCCAAGCATACCTTAAAGGTAGTGAGTATTTCTACCCAAAATATGATGATGATGCTGCCATCTACGCTGACCTGGAGAAAGAACTCAAAGAAGCAGTAGCTGCACTGAATCCAAATGGTGATTACGTTGCTGCTGATCTTTTTTATGGGGATCGCGGTTCAATTAAAACCGGTACGGCTGCAGCACAGGTTGACAAGTGGAAAAAATTGGGTAATTCATTGTTGTTAAGATTGGGAATGCGGTATTCAAAGGTTGATCCTACAAAAGCTGCATCTATTGTTTCTGCTGCGTTTAATGGCGGCGTGATGAAGTCCAATGATGATAATGCCTATGTAAAATACGATGGTACGCTATTTACCAATGGTGCTAACGGAGGATTAGTAAACAACAATCCTTATTTCTACTATGCAGCAGAGCCTTTCGTGGATCAACTAAAAGCAACGAACGATCCGCGTACGCCGTTTCTTGTAGCGACTTTTGCCAATCCGGCTGCTCCTCTGGGTGACCCTAACCCTAATACCAATATAGCCGATCAATTTGGCGTTCCTGTAGGCGTTATCAATACAGACCTTGCGAAAGCGCCCTTTAGAGGTGCAAAAGGTGGAGGGTACAATTACTCACAAATGAACGTAAACGTTGTTGCATCTTTAACAGCCCCTGATTTCTGGGTGACTTATTCGGAAGTTTCATTGCTGCTGGCAGAGGCAGCTCAAAGAGGTTGGATACCAGGTGGTGAAGCTGCTGCCAAGCAATATTATGAAGATGGAATAAGAGCGGACATAAAAAGATATGCTTTGTATCCAAAAGCTACAACTGTTTCTGACGCAGATATAGCTACTTTTCTGGCTAGCCCTGGTGTAGCATACAACGCGGCGGATGCGCTTAAGTTGATTAACACACAACTTTGGATCGTCTATATAAGAAACGGGACACAGGCATGGGCGAATTTTAGAAGGAGCGGTTTTCCAGCTTTGAAACCTAATCTTTTTAATAATCTGCTCAATGGTGGATTTGTCAGAAGATTGTCTTATCCTGATTATGAACTAGCTCAAAATCGAGAAAACTATTTGAATGCCGTGAAGGCTATAGGCGGAAAAGATGATCTGATAACAAGGGTATTCTGGGATAAAGAATAGACTTTATTTTGTTAAATCATTAAAAACCAGCTATGTTCCTGATCTTTTCAGTTCATGGCTGGTTTTATTTTTCCTATGGATACCTTGACTAATAAATAGGAAAATTGCTTGCCTCTGCCCTTCAGAAGCAAATACTCCATTAGAAATCGATTTCAATAACTACAACCTGCTAATCCACTTAGTAATCTGGGATGAAGATAAATTCCCCGCGAGAGTTTGAATAGGAAATAATTGCGTAATTTTAAAAATTTGCTAACTTGCTTGCGGATATATTGGTAATCTTTTTCTTTAAGAAAGATAGGATAATTATGACTTTAAAATTTTAATTAATATAGCTTTGTAATTATACAGTTATAAGTATATCGGATCTAAATACTTATTTTTTTGATCAAATCTTCAATCGATTGAAGGTATTTTCTTAAAAAGAAAAAACGTTGAATTAAAAATGGTAATCGATTTTACATTTTTTAAATAATAGGTAGTTTTCAACTTACAATGATTCACTTTTTGCTATTGAAATAATTATATTATGCTATTTTCCTAATTTAAATACATCAACCCATATGATGAAACTAACCAAACCACTTTCCTTACTGGTTGCCTTACTTTGCTGCCTGATAACAGCAAAAGCGCAACAAATAACAGGTAAAGTCACTGCTACCAAAGACGGGACGCCACTCGTCGCCGTGAACATTACCGTAAAAGAGACGAATACAGGTGCTGTGTCAGATGTCGACGGGTCATTCCGCCTTACAGCATCTCCAGGTAACACCTTGGTCTTTAGCTATATCGGATTTAAAACAATCGAACTTACGCTTGGCAACGAGACAAATTTGAATGTAAGCTTAGAAGAAGACGCCCAGAGCTTAGATGAGGTTGTTGTAACGGCATTAGGTATTCGGAAAGAATCTAAAAAATTAGGTTACGCCACTACAAGCGTGGGTGCGGATGCGGTTACAATCAACCGGACGCCAAATTTCATCAATTCCTTGGCTGGCAAAATCGCAGGGGTGAATATTTCCGGTTTGGGAACAGGTCCTGGGGGTACTTCTAAAATACGTATCCGAGGGCAATCCTCTATTTCCGGACAGAATAATCCCTTGATTGTGGTGAATGGCATTCCCATTGACAATACCAACTTTGGTACCAATCCTAACAATGCGGGTGCGGACAACTCTATTGGCGTACGCGGCGGTGGGGTAACCTCGGATGGTGGCGATGGTTTGTCGAGTATCAACCCGGATGATATCGAAAATATTACCGTGCTGAAAGGTGCGGCAGCAGCGGCTTTGTATGGTTCGCGCGCAAAGGATGGGGTTATCATGGTGACTACAAAAACCAGAGGCGATTCACAAGGAATTGGTGTGACTTACAACATTAACTACACGAATGAAACGCCACTGGATTTTACCGATTATCAGTATGAATATGGGCAAGGTGAGAACGGCGTTCGTCCCACGACACCGAATCCAACTTCCGGGCAGTGGTCATTTGGTGAAAAATTTCAACCAGGCATGACGCAGGTCTTGTTTGATGGCGTGACCCTACCTTATGAGCCGCAGCGCAATCGCATTCGGGATTTTTATCGCAATGGACAGAATACAACCAATACGATCACCTTCTCATCAGGCGGTGCAAAGGGTGGTTTCAATTTATCTTTAGCCAATCTAAGCAGTTTGGGTATTACACCAAATAATAGATATGATCGCCGCACGATTAATCTTGGCTTTAGTTATGATCTTTCTACCAAATTAAGCGTTTCTGGTAATATAAATTACTCCAACGAATATAATAAAAATCCACCCAATATTGCAAATCAGGATAATTCCATCCCTACTACATTATATAATTTGGCAAATTCCATGCCTCTTTATTTAATGGATGAGAAAAAATATGATGCGAATGGCAACGAATTTGTTTACTCTCGTTTCCGAAATCGTACCAATCCTTATTTTACCTTAGCAGAGCAATTTAATAATATTTATCGGGATCGGATTTTTGGTAATATTTCATTAAAATATAATATTCTTCCCTGGTTATTCGTGCAAGGTCGGGTGGGGCAAGATTATTGGTCGCGGGACCAGGATTATAATAACTTCCCAACAGGACACGCTTCTCTGGCGCCCGCACCTGCTGGCTTTGTCAATGGTCAGTTTACACAGGAATCACGCCGGTTTAGAGAATTGAATGCCGATATCTTGATTTCGGCAACCCGCGAATTTGGTGTTTTTGGTGTGGATTTGACGGCAGGTGGCAATCAAATGTATCGCCGTTCTGACTTGAATAGCGCGCAGGCAACGGACTTTGTGGTTCGGGACTTATACACCATCCAAAATGGACGCGTAAAAGACCCATTTTATAGTTTGTCGGAACGAGCCGTGAATTCGCTTTATGGTTCGGCAGAATTTTCGTTCAAGCGCTTTTTATATTTAAATGGAACAGTTAGAAATGATTGGTTTTCAACGCTTTCAGCAGATAATCGCAGTATTTTGTATCCTTCGGTTTCTGCAAGTTTTGTCTTCTCCGATGCGTTCCAGACGCCGCCCAGTTGGCTGAATTTTGGTAAGTTGCGCGTGGCTTATGCCGAAGTGGGTAGCGACACCGACGTGCCGCCTTACTCCGATGTACTGTTTTATGGTATCAATGCCAACCTGTTCCCGAACGTCACCGGCGCAGGTCAACCGGTCGGCTTTTCTTCTGGTAATACCGTTCCGAATAAATCCTTGCGCCCTATGCGTACTGCCGAAACCGAAGTCGGTATTGAGTTGAAAATGTTCAATAATCGCTTGGGCATTGATTTTTCGGCGTATCGAAAAATTACAACGGATCAGATTGTTTCTGCTCAAATTTCGGATGCCTCCGGCTTTATAAACACCCTTATCAATAGTGGCGAGAGCCGCAACCAGGGTGTGGAAGCCTTGATTAATATTGTACCCATCAAATCAGGCAAATTCCAATGGGATTTTACTTTTAACGGGTCTTATAATGTTACAAAAGTTTTGAAATTGTTGACAGATGTGGAAGGTGAACGGATTACAGTTGGAACGCATGTGTTCAATGGAGAATTGAGACAAGTGGTGGGTCAGGAAATGGGACAAATTTATGGCTTTGGATATCGCCGCGATGCACAAGGTCGCCA
>JANRME010000278.1:0-26949 GCA_033761835.1 Saprospiraceae bacterium | reverse complement strand
TCCAGTTGCGGCGAAGACTGATATAAGAATCCTTGTTGACCTGGAATTGAACAGGTTTTCCATTCACGAGTAGGCTTACCTGTTTTTGTTTTACCCATGATGGATAACGGATGAGCAACGAAAAAGAAGAAGCACCTTCTGTAACAGTAAGCTTTGTTTGTTCTTCGTACGGAAAATTTGTTTCCTGTTTCAGCTTTACGCCTCTCTTTTTCCAGTTGAGTTCGGATGCAATAAAAAGATTTAAGAACAAAGAATCATTTTGATGCGTGTAAATAAACTCATTATACTTTCCATGATTTTCCATACCGCTACCCACACAGCACCACATGGCTTGATTGGGCGAAGAGTAAACCCGGTAATGACGCGGACGCGCCGGCGTGAAATACACATATCCACCATGCTCAGGGTGTTGTGTAGATAAAATATGATTATATAATGTCCTTTCATAATAATCGGCGTACTGCGCAGAAGGATTGGATTGAAATAAATCTTCACTCAATTTCAACATATTATAAGAATTGCACGACTCCGGACCCTCCGCCTCCAAAATAAAGTCTTCGCAGGAAGCCACGCTGGGAAAATGCTCTCTCCGGCTGTTGCCACCAAATGCCAGACTGCGATTGCTGGTCACCGTTTGCCAGAAAAACTGGGCGGCACGAGCATATTTTTCATCTTTTGACAACGCCGCAACTCTTTGAAAACCAATTACTTTTGGCACTTGTGTATTCGCATGCTTATTGTCGAGGTTATCCTTCCCTTCCGACATTGGATTAAGTAACATCTGATGCGAAAAGCGCTTCGCCGCCACCAAATATTTTTCATCGCCGGTCATTTGATACGCATCTGCAAAAATCTCATTCATCCCGCCATGCTCCGTGTCCAGCATCGATTGTATTTGTTCCTCAGAAAGCGCCGATGTAATATGAATTCCCCAATCACAGAATTTTAAAAACATTACTTTTGCATCTTCATTACCCGCATACATCCAGGCATCGCGCAGTCCGGCATACATTTTATGCACATTATACCAGGGCACCCACGCCGCCCGATACGCCCGAAAATCGCCGTTTTTCAACGTCGTCCAAATCGTATCCCCTTTGGGTACGCCGCCCAAATAGCCGACGCCCCAGGAAGGATGATTAATTGCATTAGCTTCCTGGCAAGTTTTTAACTCCGATATGATATAATCCAGCCGCTTTTTACATTCATTATTACCAGTCGCAGCATAATTCATTGCCATCGCCGTTACATAATGCCCACCAACGTGCCCGTCCAACCCTTCCCAATTCTTATAACGAGCGCCTTTTGGCGTCAGTCCGGCGGCGGTGCGGTAAGGTTCCAGCAAACGATCTACATCATATTCCAACAGCGTTTGAATATTCAAATCACGGGCGTGTTTAAAAGGACTGTCAAGTAAAGTTACATCACTAAGCGAAAATTTATTATAATATAAACGATCTTGCGCACTTGTAATGGAAAGATTACCAACAACTATTGTTATAAAAACAAATAATATCCTCATGATGTAATAATATAAAGCTATTCCAAAATAAAATTAATCAAAGATTTACTAAATCTTTAAGATTTAGTAAATCTATCTCCAATATTGATCAATTATCAAACCTAATCCAATCGATTTCCACTTGTTTATCATCTTTCATGGTAATAAAAAGATGTTGAACGCCTTTTTGAGTCTTTGCTACCGCGGTTTTGGTGACTTTCCACTCTTTGCTTTTTGGAATTTTTACTTCGGCGATGACCGGACCCGTTTTGCTGTTAACGCGAATTTGCACCGTGCCGCCCGTTGCAGATAATGCATTGACAGACAAGTTTTTAAGCAGCTTATTTCCAAAATCGACACTGTTATATTGCACCCATGCGCCAGCACCATCAAGCTTCGTTTTCCAGCCTTGAAAGGTATTCAGCGTATCCAAAAATGCAATAGAAGCGCCCTTTTCGCTGATGGAGCTGTAGCGGTCTATCTGAATCGCTTTATTGGCAGGGCTTAAGCCGACGCCTCGCAAGGTTGGAATGACTTTTTGAATCGTGCCATCGGCATTAAAAAATAAACTATCCACCCGAATGGAGCGGGCTTTATCAAATTGAGGTGAAAAATCATTATGATGATAAAATAAATACCACTGATTTTTATATTCTATCATAGAATGATGATTCGTCCAGCAACCGGTCGGCGATTCGTCCATAATAACACCCGTTACTTTAAAAGGTCCCAACGGATTATCACCAATCGCATATTCTAATCTTTCAATTTTATTTTCGACATGCGGATACGTTAAATAATAAATCCCGTTTCGCTCGAACACGTACGGACCTTCCTTCAAACCTTTGGTGGGCAATTCTTTCAGCGTATCAACTTTTGAATCCAATTCTAACATATTATCTTTCAGCTTCGCACCGTAAATATTGCCTTGTGACCAATATAAATAAGCCTGCCCATCTTTATCAATAAAAACATTGGGGTCAATGCCGCGCACGCCTTTGATGGGCGTCGGCTCTGGCGTGTAAGGTCCTTCGGGCTTATCGGCAACCGCCACGCCAATGGTAAAGCCTCTGCCATAAGCCGCCGTATCTTTGGGAGCGGTGGGGAAATAAAAATAATATTTACCATTTCTTTCAATACAATCCGGTGCCCACATGCTGTAGCTGTCGGGGCGCACCCAAGGCACTTTATTTTGCGTCACAATCATGCCATGATCCGTCCAATCTGTCAGATTATCAGAGGAAAACACATGATAATCTTCCATACAGAACCAATTCACCCGACCTTTGCCCTCGGTCGCCAGAATATCATGTGAAGGGTAAACATAGACCCGGTCGCCGAAAACGCGCGCAGTAGGATCCGCCGTGAACTGATTGGTAATGAATGGATTCTGCGCAAAGGAAATATTTACTAAAAGTAATAATATTCCATTTTGCAAGAATAAGAATAGGGATTTATTTAGTTTTTTCATAATTATTTAGATTGTGATATTTCATTTGTAATATGGAAATAATCAAAATCAGCATATCCACCGGTCGTTTGCGTTGCATAATTAAATAAGCCAAAGCGATAGCCCATAAAATGAGGTAAAGTGTATGGCATTTTAACTGGTTCGCCAATCGGATTCCAGGATTTACCATCGAGACTATAATAAAAATGCGCAATGTCCGCCCGATCTTTAAAATTACATTCTGCTTTAAAATAAACCGTATTTTGTGATAACGGAATGCTTTGAATTTCAATGGGTTTGCCGGTTGGAGCGCTGACCATTACAATCGTTTTATTATTATCATTTACTTTCACGCCCACAAAACCATAATTTTTTTGTAATAAACACAAGCCTGCGAGGTCGCCTGCTTTCATATTTGAAACATCGAGCATGGTTGAGCCGGAACATTCGGAACCAATGGTACGCTGCGTCAAGGTATTTTTTGCTGTTACAATCGAGGTATCAACCCGTCCGGTTTTGAGGCGGAGGTAGCCTTTTCGCTCATTAACAGACCATAACGTATTATTAGGATTATGATTCCATTGCCAAACGAGGGGTAAGGCGGGGTCTTTTTTCTTGCGGGTAAATTCATCAGATGCTACAATGCTGGGAATCAAGCCTTTACTGGCAGGTAAATCCAGCGTTTCCGGTGCTTTGCCATTCACCCCCAAGATGGGCCAACCGTCTTCCCATTTCACCGGAACGATGTAAGGAATGCGCCCCACCCCGCCAAAATCGCGAAACAAGTAAGCATACCAGGTGCCATCGGGCGTATCAATTAGTCCGCCCTGCGCGACGCCTAAATCTTGCAGCCCCAATTTTCCTTCATACGGACCGGTAATTTTATCAGCTCTATGAATCACTACCGTACGCATACCGCCTCGGGGCCAGGTGATATTAAATAAATAATATTTTCCATTTACTTTAAATAATTGAGAACCTTCTGCGCCCAACATGATATTATCACCCGCCGGTGCGCTGGCATTCTCAATAATTACGCGCTCTGTGCCTTCTTTCACACCAGAAAGGTCTTCCTTCAACTCCACCATCGTCAATTTCTTTACACCCCATATCATATAAATTTTACCATCATCATCAAAAAAGATAGTATGATCGTGGTAAGAAGGCTCGAATGTAATGCGCTCCCAGGGTCCTTTTTCCAGATTCTTGGTTTTAAAAATATAAGTTTTTCCGGTGGTAGCGGCAAAAGTGGAGACATAAAACATGCCTTTATGATAGCGGATACAACTTGCCCAAGAGCCTCTGCCATAAGCATTTGCGCCATTTTCAAGGTTCAGGGCATCTACATTTCCCAAGGTATCATAAGCATAATTAATTAATTTCCAATTCACCAAATCGGTTGATTTCATAATCGGTACGCCCGGACTCAGGTGCATGGTGGTGCTACTCATGTAATAATTATCCCCTACCCGAATAATAGATGCATCCGGCACATCCGCATGAATGATAGGGTTTTGCGCTCGTTTGACTTGTGCTAGCAGGTTCTGGGAAATTAATATTATTAAGAAAAATAAATAGTTTTTCATGGTCTATTTAGTTTTAATTCTAACAACCGTTAATGACATAGGAGGGGCGTAATAATCAAATTTTGGCGACACGGGGAATGTTGCTTTTACCGGCACTACATTTCGGAGATTTTCCAAAGTATTTTCGGCTTCCGTATCCCCGGAAAGGACTGTTCTTTCTGCTTCGGGCGCAATTTTTTTAAAACGGGACAAGTCAATTTTCATCACTTTAGTCTCCTTTCCAACATTTACTAATTTTAATATGATGTCGCCCGTTTTGCTGTCTTGCACGCAGGAAGCCGCTAGTGTTGAATCTCTTGCATCTTTTTGGATAATATTATCATAATAATAATCGCCCTGATGTAAAGAAAATAGCTGCTGTACATAATAATTAGGCGTCAGACAAATAGTATGATTGTCAAAAAATATCATATCGGTTTTTCATTGTGTAAAATTGTTTTTAGCCAATAAAGGCGCATAAGAAGCCATCTGCACCACGTCACCATTGCGTTCCAGCGCAGTCATATAAAGGGCTTCCGCAATCGCATTTTTCATTTTATTACCCCAGGAAGCATATTCGCCTAAATAAACCTGGGATTTATTTCTATCATATTTATCATACCGATACTGATTTGATATAAACCATTCCGGTTGGGTATAATAATGTTCATCCACCATGGGAACGTCGATGTCCGTTGCAAACTGCCAACCTTTTTCATAATCTTCACCGCTGTGAAAAGGACCGGAGGTGCCGATAATCGTAATCTCCGGGTGCTTCGCTTTCACCGCATTATAAATCATTTTAAATCGTTCCTGAAATTCGGGGGTAATTTTATCCTCATTTCCAATGCCCACAAATTCAAGGTTAAATGGTGCCGGATGCCCTGCTGCCGCGCGTTTTGCGCCCCAGGTAGAATGTACAGGTCCATTCGCCCATTCAATCAAATCTAAAACTTCCTGAATATATTCGTCCATTTCCTCCATTGGCAAGGCTTTCTGACCCGTGCCGCCGATGCGCCAGGTGCCACCAGAATTTTGACAACTCACCGCCGCAGGCAGCACTGGCAAAGGCTTTGCGCCAATATCTTCACAAAATTGGAAATACTCATAATACCCCAAGCCCGTCGTTTGATGATAGCCCCAGATATTGCGTTGTGCCTTGCGTTGCTCTATGGGTCCAATCGTATTTTTCCAGCGATACATATTGCCCAGACCATCGCCATGCACCAGACAACCACCGGGGAATCGAATAAAAGCGGGTTTCATGTCAGCGAGCACTTGTGCCAGGTCAGCGCGGAGTCCATTGGGGCGATTTTTAAACGTTTTTTCCGGGAAAAGCGAAACGACATCTAAAGCAAATTTGCCTTGCGTTGTAGCCAGAATGACCAAAGCGGTGCTATCATTACTTTCAGTAGCGGTAAAAGAAGTATTATATTGCTTCCAATCTTTTGAATTGATTGTAATTTTATTTTCGGCTAGAACCTTGCCTCTTGGCGCTTGTAAGGTGATTGTCAAATAGATAGGCATTTCAGATAATTGACGAGCGAACATGGAGAAATTATAATTTTCACCCGCTTTTATTATCATATTATCAAATCCGAGATTTTTAATACCGACGCCCGATTCGCCCGTGTGTTTTTCCTCTCGTCCCACATGCTCCACATCCAGCACAACATAATGCAGATTATTCGGATGTACGGGCGAAGCGGTTTCCACGCTAATTCTGCCATAAGAAAAGCCTGGTGAATAATATTCCCAATACGAGAGTGGATGCCATTCGCGGCGTTCGGTAGGATTGTATTCAAACGAACGGTTTTGCACCATTTCAGCGTACAAGCCGCCATCTGCGGCGTAATTGATGTCTTCAAAAAACAAACCGAATAAATGCGGACTGATTTTTTTACCGCCAGCCGCCGTTTTGACTTTACTGGATTGTGCCATTACATTCCATGATATGAAGGTGCATAGCACAATCCACATTATTATTTTTAAAAATCTCATCATTGGGACGATTTGAAATATCTACTTGAATTTCAACGCATTGTCACTTTAAAAACAATCGCAATATCATTTGGAATCTTATTTGGCTTCTCAATCGTCAGATTATCCTCGTTCTGGCTCCATTTGATTTTCTCTTTACTTCCGAGCAATTCAATTTTCTTTATTTTATTTTGCCCGTTCGCAGCACCTAAATTTTTTATCCTGATATTTTCAAGCGGTACCCCCAATACCGATGCGTACAGCACTTTCCCATTCGCATTAAATCGAATATCTTTGGAAGAAAACTTTATTTTCCCTTCGTTGAATCCCTGGGCATTGATTGGATTGGCAGCATCGGCGGCAGGACCTTCGCCAAAAACTTTCCACGGACGGGTATCAAAAATGCTTTCTTTATTGGCGTCCATCCAGGCGGCGATTCCTTCCACCACGGCGATTTCTTTTTCATCAATACTGCCATCGCCTCGTACCGGAATGTTTAGGAGCAGATTGCCATTTTTGCTAACAATATCGATGAGGGAGTGAATGACATCCCGCGCAGACTTGTATTTATTCTCCTCATAAATCGAATTTTTATAATGCCATTCGCCAATGCAGGTACACGTTTGCCAGGCTTTATCTTGTATTTTATCGGGTGCTCCGCGTTCCACATCCCAAACCAAATATTCTTTCTGTTCGTCCGTCAGCACTTTACCAAACAGAACCGCTTGCAACTTTCCCTTGTGACGAGCCATATTGGTATTGTAAAAATGTGCGGCAATTTTTAAACCCGCGTCACTGACGGGGTACAAAGGCAAAAACGTATCATCAAAATAGAGCAATTCCGGCTGGAACTGATTAATCATATCAACGGTTCGATTGTAAAATTTTTCACAATAGGCTTGAGAAGGCTGCGTCACACCATTTCCCCAAGTCCATTGGCTATGAATTTTATTGATATTTTCACTTCCTTCACTCAAGGGGTGATTCTGGGCGTACAGTTCCTGCGGGTCTAAGCCTTCCCACCAAGTACCTTTGCCGTCCGCAGCATTCAGTTTGCCATCATAAGGAACGCCAGCGAATTCGCCTTCTTTATCAGACTGTTGTGAAGTTTCCAACCACGACCAGGCATGCGCCGCGTGTATGCTGAGTCCCAGCGGAAGTTTATGTTTTTTTGCAGCCTGCGCCCAGCCCGCCAGGATGTCTTTTTTCGGACCCACCTTGACGGAGTTCCAAGACTGGTACTTACTGTCCCACATATCGAGGTTATCGTGGTGGTTCGCCATCGCAAAAAAGTATTGAGCACCCGCTTTTTTATATAATGCGACCAATTTATCTGGATCCCATTTATCTGCTTTCCAGGTATTTATGACGTCTTTAAATCCAAATTTGGAAGGATGCCCATAATTTTTGACGTGCCAATTATACTGATTTGTACCCTGCCGATACATGTGCCGGGCATACCAATCGCCTTGTCCAGGCTGGCATTGCGGTCCCCAATGCGCCCAAATCCCGAATTTCGCATTGCGAAACCACTCCGGCACTTCATATTTTTGTAGGGATTCAAAGGTCGGTTCAAAAGCACCCGGCGCTACGGGTTCGTTACCGCTTCGAATAGTTATAGGAAAATTCGCCTGCGCCAACAGCACATACGAAAGCAAAACATTTATAATAATAAGAATGGTAGTTTTCATTATTTTCCGTTTTAATACATCATATTGCTATAGATTTTATCAAATTATTTACTTTGCATTATGTTTTCGGCTTTTTTATTCAGGCATTGCATCATTTGCCGAAGTCGCGTACAATCCTAACAAACAACCGGTAAAGCCACCCGCTACATTCGTAGAGAGAATATCGCCTGAGACAGTGCCGCCCAGATTTTTGAAATCACTTCCATTCGTAGCATAGCTGAATTCATAATTATCGCCATTAGCTTTTACTTGTAATTGCACGGGTTTTGTGATATCAATTTTGGTGCTGGCAATGATTTCGGAACTCACTTCCCGGCTTCTGCGGTCTTTTCTATGATTTTTTTGTAATAACAGGATATAATCATTTCCTTTTTTAGTAATGCCAAATACATAATTAAAAGCTTCACTTTGCATAGCGACCACACCTGCTAAATCTTTTTCAGAATTTGGTTTATATTCAAGCGTTGTAGTAAATGAAAAACTATTATGTTGCTGGCGATAAAAAAGCGTCGAAGTCGGTTTTAATTCTTTAATATTCGTTGCTAATGGGCTGATTGTCAACCCTTTTTTACCAGTTGTAATAAAATTTTCTCTCGGACCTCTTAATCCTATCCAGCGGTAATCTAATTTATCGGATGTAAAATCTTCCGTATATGTAAAATTTCCATTTGGAAAAAAGCCTGCTGTTGCGGTTTTATTTACTACGCCTTTCGGCATTTTCAATTTCGGTTCCATTGGTACCAACCCATTTTCAAAAACCGGAAATTCTCCTGACCAATCCACCGGCAGGATAAAGGTCTCCCGCCCCATATTCACCCGGTCTTTTTCGTTGGGTCGAATGGCAAGAAACACCCCATAATATTTACCATCTGGTCCCAGCACCAAATCCGCGTGCCCCGCCCAATCCACTTTATTGGCGCGGTCTTTCGGGAAATGGCGTTGAGTTAAAATGGGATTGCTCGGTGCCGGTTTGTACGGACCTTTCGGACTATCGCTTACAAAAATCACCTCGCTATGCCAGCCGCCGGTGCCGCCTTCCGCGCACATCAAATAATATTTACCATTTTTCTTATATATATGCGGCGCTTCAATCCAGATGGGTTTATCCGATATATCAACTCCGCCGTCCACCACGATTTTATCCGTACCGGGTATCACTTTATCATTTTGTATATCATATTCCCAGATTTTTATTACACGATGCCCATTATATAATTCTTTTCCTTTATCCGGCGCATCATTATGTACGATGTAAGCTTTGCCATCTTCATCAAAAAAGATAGAAGGATCAATCCCGCCAAAGCCCAGTTTTATTGGCTCACTCCAGCCCTGGCGAGGGTCTTTGGTTTTTACAATAATATTGCCCGCACCACCGGCAAACGCCGTTACAATCATGTAAAATGTATCATTATTCGGATTATACGTAATGCCCGGCGCATATACGCCCTGGCTAATGCCCGTATCATGCACATCCAATTGCGAAACGCGATCCAGCACATGCCCGATCTGCGTCCAATTCACCAAATCTTTAGAATGGAAAATCGGCACGCCCGGAAACATGGCAAACGACGAGCATACTAAATAATAATCATCACCCTTGCGGGTAATGGCGGGGTCGGGATAGCAGCCTTGTAAGATGGGATTATAAAATTCATCCGATTGTAATGGATTTTTGATATACACCGAATCATTGCCCTGATAAACGACTTTGCTGAATACCGGCGCGTCTTTTGGCGGTTTCGGCTTTGTTTGTGCAGTCGTATTAAAGCCCGTTAAGGAAAATAATATTATAAAAGATGATAATAGAATTACTTTTTGCCTTTTCATTGTCGAAGATTATCAAGGTTATATAATTTACATTCAATTTTATTAATAATAGTCAACAGCCTTATTATTTTAGAATTCGATTTTTATTTAAATTTCACAATAAATTAAATACATTCGATTGCTTATGATATTTCTAGGGATCATTAATCCGATTCTTTCACTTTATAGCCCAATAAAGAAAGCATCTGTACCCCATATCGCTCTCCCAATTTTCTATATCCTGCCGCGCTAAAATGTAAATTATCCTTTACTTTTTCGCAACCTTTTGAAGAAATCACATAAGAATTAGGAATGGTTTGAGGTAAAGTAGCAATAATTTTATTCATGCTGGCACAAGCGCCGCCTTGGTCTTCATTGACGAGTTCTCCGGCGAGCAACGGCACTTTTTTAGCTTTTAAATTCAGGTCTTTTAACAAATTATCATAGACGACTTTAACTTTTTTCGTCCACAGCGTGTCATTGGTATTGGACTCGCCCTGATGTAATAAAATTCCTTTGATCACGCCGTCTTTCTGGGCTAAGCGCGCCATCTCGACCAGCCGCTGATAAGGATTTCCCTCGTATTCTTTAATCATATTCAACATCCAGGAAGGCGCAGTTGAGACATAGCTTTGATAATTATCCTTATCGAAAAGTTCAATTTTACATCCACCGATAGAGACATTAATCACGCCCACTTTGATTTTTTTGGGCAGACGCGCCACCATCGTTCTGCCAAAATAATCGGCAGGGGTAAGTCCTGTTCTGCACCGACAGAGGGGAGGCACGGCAGTGTACCAGTTGCCTTTTGTTCTACCCAAATTCGGGCAATCCACTGCTTCCATGACGCGAAAACGCTCATCAACACTGGTATCCTGCGGTTCAAATCGTGCATTGCCTTCCATATTTGATTGACCGAAGCACAAGTAAATATGGAAATTCCGGTCTTGTGCAGCAGCGTTTATCGTTAATGAAAGCCATCCTGCGAGTAAGAATAGGTGTAATTTGGTTTTCATATTTTTACTTTTATTAAGTTTTAGGCGAATTTTATTATCTTGTTTTTAATCTTGAATTACAATAGCTATTACATACATATATTTTTATTTAATTATAACTCTTTAATTGATAACCTTATAGCTAAATTTATTTCTTTAATTATATTTCTTGTTACTTTTGGCATCGCCCCAAAAGTAACCAAAAGGTCTAGGCAAATCAAATCCCTCCGGGTGATTTGCCAGGCAGCCGCCACGCTGCGTATTTCAAAATAACTTGCTGTAAAACAACAAAATACATATTTCATTCCTTGACGTTGACATACTCATTATAGCTATTGACTATTGACTATCGACTGTTGACTATTCACTATCAAACTCTTTCATTTTTTCAACATTTACTTCATTCCATTATTCATTATACGGAAATAATCAAATGACACCTTAAATGGGGTATTGGGCTTGTTGGTGCTGGAATCAAACCAAAACGTGCTAGTCATATTCTGTGTAATGACGCCATCGCAAACGATTAAGCCAGCTTTGATATCCTTTAATAAAGCATCGGCGACGCCGAGTTTAGTGAATGTTGTGCCATCCAAAGAATAA
Source organism: Saprospiraceae bacterium (assembly GCA_033761835.1). GTDB lineage: Bacteria > Bacteroidota > Bacteroidia > Chitinophagales > Saprospiraceae > JADJNW01. Next base: position 15,358 of record JANRME010000278.1, on the reverse strand, counting down.
TAAGCCGTGTAAATGCTGCCTTTTTTCTCCAGTTTTAGTAGTAATGGATTGTTGGCGGTCACTTCCTTGGTCAGGTTAAAGCTTGCCATTGATTTTGCAATGCCATTTTCTTCCATCAGCAGGTCGATGGTGCCCGGCTGTACACCTGTTTGTCTGGTTGTTTTTATAACGGCTCTAAACATTAATTTTACAAAATTATGATCATCTTGATATGCCAGAATGCCTGCATTTTCTGGTTGAGCGGGGGTTCTTGAGCAACTTAATTTTGTTTCAATCGTCCAATCATTATTGGCACTTTGCAAAAGCATATTTTTGGCGTTGTTGCTGCCTTCTGACACATCGCCCACTTCACTGGTAATCGTAAGTGCCCCTGCAAGACTCCGGTTGGCGGGATTACCCCTTACCCATTCCCACTGCGAACCAAGGGCGTCGCTGTTGAATTCGTCACTCGATGAATTAGCATCAAAATTTATATAATAGGAATTCTTTTCCAGTGTATTATGATCGATCAACTGCACTACCGCCGTTCCTGGTATGCCTTTGGCTTGGGTAATGGCAACTTCTACATTTTTATTGGTTGCCGTCGCATTCACTACTGGAATTTTCGCGTCTTTCGGCAACAGATAACTGTATGCTTTAATTGCCGGACTAAAATTAATCATATTTTTCCCGCCAACGGTAATTGCAGCGGGGGTAAGGTCGGGCATCACTTTCACGGGATAACTGTTGGAAACCGTGGTTCCATCATAAGTAACGGCAGCAAATATAGAAGCCACGCCGGGTTGGTGGGCAGTTACTTTTCCATTGCCATCCACACTGGCGACCGAAGGGTTATTGCTTTTATACGCTATTTGTACTTTGCTGATGTCCAGGAAACTATCGTCGGATAAACTTGCTGTTACGCTGGTTTGCGCGGTATTTCCCGGTTTGAATACAATCATTTTGGACGCTGCAACGACGGTTTTTAATACCGGTTTATAATTGCCACTCATGCTGGCTTCCACTTGTCCTTTTATGTCTTTTGAGGAAGCTCCCACTTCAAAGATGTATTTACCCTGGTCGAAGGTAATTTTGTTATTTTTGGCATCCCAAAACCAAAGATCGGCGCAATCGATTTCAATCGAAACGGTTTTTGTCTGACCTGCCGGAATGGTGACGCGTTTGAATCCTTTGAGCCGCTTGATGGGTCTTTGCAAAGCAGCAGGGCTGTCGGGGGTTTTGACATAAATTTGTACAATTTCATCCCCGTCCACTTCACCGGTATTTTTAACATCCACCGTGACATTTACTTTATCACCAGGTGTAATGCGATTCTTACTGATTTTGAAATTATTATAAGCAAAAGTAGTGTAAGACAATCCATATCCGAATTCATAAGAAACATCCTTATTATAATACCAATATGTTCTGCCATTTTTTCCAGCTCCGCCTCTCAAGGTGTAATCATTAAAATCAGGCAGGTCATTGACCGATTTATACCAGGTAATACTCAGTTTGCCACCAGGATTTACTTCGCCAAATAATATTTTAGCCATAGCCGTACCCTGCGCCTGACCATTATAGCCGGTCCAAATGATACCCGGAATATTGGGGTCGTTCTTGAATGCCTCCAACTCCACCATGCCCATGCCTTGCACCACCACAATCGTATTCGGATTCACAGCGGCTACCGCTTTGATTAATTCCGCTTGATTACCGGGCAATGCCAAAGAAAAACGGTCAGACTCTTCTCTGCCGGTGGTTTGATCGGTACCGACAAAAACAAGCGCAACATCAGCCGACGCTGCCAGGTCGAGTGTCGCCTTATCCGTTGCCGAAACTTCCGGTTCGTGATAAACCAATACAATCGTCTGTGGTCCCGTGATACCCAAAGTATTGATTTTAGCGGAAACTGTCACCGACCTTCCAAATCCCCGAAAACCGCCTCCACCTTGTTGCTGACTCACCTCCACTTTTTGGGACGCAATGATATTGCCAGTTGCAGCGCCAACTCTTGCTTCAATCCGTCCACCAGCAGCCACGCTCAGGTTAAATTTGATCGAATCAAGATTCGTAATATCAATATTATCATAAGCCGTCCAGTCGCCATCTTTGATGCCTCTTACCGCAACCGAGCCAAATCTTGCAGCCGTGATCAATCCATTCGCCGAAGCGTCAAATTTGGTGGCATCATATTGTTTGACCGCGCCATCTTTTGTAACGGTTGAAAAATTTGAAATGGTAAAAAAATCGGTTCGCCTTTCGGTATTGCCCCCTGCACTGTGCACGACTTCCGTCGCAAGTCCATGTTGCTTGATGTAATTTTGAATGCCTGCCAACGGCGTAATTCTCAAATGCGGTTCAACGGGTCCAGAATAATCGCCCAATTCCACTTTATCTGCCTGAGGTCCCAGCACAGCAATCTTTTTAACGGCACTTGGATTTAGCGGCAGCGCTTTTTTCCCGGTTTTTACAGCCACATTATTTTTCAGCAATACCGGCGTTTTAGTGGCAATTTCAATGGCAAGATCATTATGAGCAGGATCATTGATAATATTGGGTTTGATACCTGCGTACGGAACCATATTGGGTGGATCAAACTCGCCTAATCGCATTCGGATGGTAAAAATATTAATCAACGCTCTGTCGATATCCGCTTCTGAAATCAGCCCCTGTTTAAGCGCGTCCAAGGCACTTACCTGATACACGCCACCACAATCCGTATCAACGCCGACGGTCAAACCCATTGCCGTTGCTTCGGGTTCGCTCTTGGCATAGTTGTGCCCTCGCAACATATCAGAAATTGCACCACAATCTCCTGTAACATAGCCTTCTAAACCATAGGTTTTTCTTGCAATTGAATCGACCAGCAAAGTACTCGCAGACATCGGAACGCCGTTTACCGCATTATAAGCCGTCATAATAGCGGGAAGGCTGTTGTTTAGAATGAGCGTTCTGTAAGGCTGGAGGTAAAATTCACGCATGTCTCTATCATCCATATTGGAACTGCCCGAATGGCGATTGAACTCTGTATTATTGGCGATAAAATGTTTGCCACAAGGCACCGTCTTCAAGTAAGTCGGGTCATCTCCCATTAAACCTTGAATAAAGCCACGCGATATTTGCGACACCAAAAAAGGATCTTCTCCAAATGTTTCTGCGGTTCTGCCCCAGCGCGGATCCCTCGCAGGCTCTACCACAGGCGACCAATAGGTCAATGTAAAAATCAAATTATGATTAAAACCCCTGGCTTCATCGGCGATTACTTTCGTTTCCCGCTTGATTAATTCAGGGGCCCAGGTACACCCTACTGCCACGCTGTTGGGAAAAGAAGTAGCGGTCATGCCACTGTTGTTATTTCTGCCCATAATGCCGTGCAGCGCCTCTCCCCAAACATCATATTTATTCACGCCCAAGCGCGGAATGGGCGGCATGGTATTTCCCAACTGGCTTTGCTTTTCCTCCAGTGTCATTCTCGAAACCAGATCAGCTGCCCTCTCCTTAAAAGAATAAGCGGTATTCAGATAAATCGGTTTTTTAGCAGGTTGCTCGCCCGGCAAAAATGCCATTATCGCAAGCGGACAAAGAATAATAAAAATGAGTTTGATGTAATAATTTTTCATGGTTTAGTTATTTTTTGAAATTCAAATAACTTTATTCCGTGTTTTTTTTAATTCCTTACCTTGTTATCATAATACCGGTAAAAATATTTGATCTTAATTTTTAAACACCTAATCATAATATTAGGGGCAATTATTTCACCACTAGCGTATAAACGTTCCCCTTTTTAGTAGGCATATCATATAATTGCGTTGCTTTCAACTCCAGCGGCTGAATCGTTGCTTTTTCGGAAATAATCGGTGCCGGGATTTCTTCGGTTTGATAAAATGGATTGGCATTCTTACCTGTCGCTACTTTCAAAGCATTGCCTTTATTTAGTTTCATTTCATTGGGTAAGCGCAAGCGCAGATTCCCGCCCAAATTTGATTTTATGACCAATTTTACCAATTGCGCGTCTTTCCATTCCATTTCAATAATTTCAAATCCGCCCCTTGCGCGAAGCCCGGTGACACTTCCATTTGACCATATATCTGGTAAAGCTGGCAGCAGATGAATCGCACCGTCGGAACTTTGCAGCAGCATTTCACTAATGCCCGAGGTGCAACCAAAATTGCCATCAATTTGAAACGGCGGATGCGCGTCAAACAAATTATTATAGGTGCCGCCACCACCCGGATTGACGCCGAGCGGGGTTAACTGATTCTGAATCAATTTATAAGCATGATTTCCGTCTTGCAATTTTGCCCACCAATTCACTTTCCAGCCCATGCTCCAGCCCGTGGACACGTCGCCCCGTTGCAACAAGGTGTTGCGGGAAGCTGCAAATAATTGGGGTGTTTGGTACGCCGAAATCTGATTGGACGGGAACAAGCCATACAAATGAGAAACGTGGCGGTGATTGTCCTTCGGGTCATCAATGTCATCCAGCCATTCTTGCAGTTGATTGTGTTGCCCGATATGCATCGGCGGCAGGCGCTTGCGCATTTGCTTCAAGGTATCCACAAAAGCCGCATCTTTTTTCAAAATCTCCGCCGCCCGAATCGCCGTGCTGAAGACATCATACACAATTTGGTTGTCCATCGTAACGCCTGCATCCAGGGAAGACCCGCCGTGCGCGGCAGGCGCATTTTCAGGGGAGTTGCCGGGATTGACGACGAGCCATTTATATTTGGGGTGCTCCACTAAAAAATCAACATAAAATAAAGCTGCGCCTTTCAAAGCCGGATACGCCGAAGCTAAATAACTTTTATCGCCATTATATAAATAATGTTCCCACAAATGCTGACTCACCCAGCCGCCGCCTGCGGTCCACATGCCCCAGAAAGCCCCGTCAATCGCGCCGTTGATGCGCCAAATATCGGTATTATGATGCGCCATCCAACCCCTGGCACCGTACATCACTTTGGCGGTTTCTTGACCGGTGACGGCTAATTCTTTTACCATTTCCAAAAAAGGCTGGTGTAATTCGGACAAATTGGTGCGCTCGGCGGGCCAATAATTCATTTCAGCATTGATGTTAATCGTGTATTTACTATCCCAAGGTGGTCTTAATCGATTATTCCAAATGCCTTGCAAATTGGCAGGTTGACCACCGGGCTGGGAGGAAGAAATTAATAAGTATCGTCCATATTGATAATATAAGGTAACTAAATGCGGATCATTTACATTTCTAAAATTCTTCAAGCGTTCATCCGTTGGCAAATCGGCGGCAGCGGTTGTGCCCAAATCTAATTTTACCCGATTAAAATATTTTTGAAAGGATGTAATATGCGATTGCAACATTACATCATAAGATTTTCCAAAAGCTTTATTTAAATAATCCGTCGCTCTTTTATCGGCATCGCCGCTGATATCCTTATAATTATTAAAATTGGTGGCAATGGATATAAAAATTGTAGCCGAATTAGCACCTTTTATGATAAGCGAAGTATCGGCGGAAGTCAGATTGCCTCCGTCCAATTTGATACGCGTGATTCCTTTAAATGATACCTTGCCTTCTACCCCTTCATGGTCGCTGGTGATGCCACTGATGGTCAGGTCTTTGGCGGAGGTGACCCCAACCGTTTTTTTCTGCTGCGGCGAGGAATAATGTGCTGTAAATGAAAGACTTCCAGGCTGGTTGGCAGTGAGTCGCATCACCACTACCCGATCCGGGAAAGAAGCAAAAGCCTCGCGCGTGTAGGTGACATTGCCAACTTGATAGGTCGTTTTTGCAACCGCTTTTTCAATATCCAATTCCCGATAAAAATTGGTAAAATTATCTTGTCCTTCAAAGGTAAGATGCAGATTCCCAACGGGTTGAAACATTTGCCCGTGGGATTTTTTAGTAATAATAATTCGATTTGCCAGTCTTTCAGCTTCTTTATGCTGCCCTTCAAAAATTAAGCGTCTAATTACATCCAATGAATCCAGCGCCGCCGGATTATCATTTCGATTGGGGCTGCCGCTCCACACCGTATGCTCATTTAATTGAATAATTTCTTGCTCCACATTGCCATACACCATTGCGCCCAAGCGACCATTTCCTATCGGGAGCGCGTTCTCCCAGGTATTGCCGGAGGGTTGATTGTACCAAAGTTTTAGGTTGGCGTTATTTTGCGAAAAGCTTATTGTTGTAATAAACAATAATAAAATTGAAAACAATCGGTTCATTTAGTTACATATTAAGTAAGAATAAAAGAATATTATGATATTGTAATTTTCATTACCATTCTCAACAGGTCATTGCATTTTAGGGAGAAGTGAGCACCTGAATTTTTAATTCTTTTTCTACTGTTTTGGGGAAAGAGACGACGCCTTTTTATCGAAGGCTCAATAATGCAGTTTGTCTTCAAGTGTCAAATCTACACTTATTTTCAAGTGTCGAATTTAAACTTATTTTTTTTAGCCACCTACCTGAAACCAATATTTTTTTGGTGGAATCTTCCTTTTTAAATTTTTCTTTCTTGAATAGAGGAGACAGACGCCTTATCTTCTGTATCTTGAAAGATTGTATAAAAATATAGGTAAGCGTATATTGTGCAATGCTTGATTGAAAGGCGCCAATTCAAAACAGTTAAGGCATCAATTAGATTTCGCAAATCTCCAAGATTTACAAAATCGTATCTTGCACCTATAATTGAAATTAGAAAATTGATACAAAGCTGAGAACCAATGGCAGCGAAGATTCGATTGATGGCATAAAAAAGATCATTTGGGCTGGTATAGTCGCTGGGTTTAATCTACGCATGTTTCAACTCTTTCCAAACTCTTTCAATAGTATTAAGATGTGGCGAGTAGGGTAAATTAGGCTACTTCAACGAACGGTATGTTAATATCAACGGTCAAAAGTGCGCGGGCAAATTTTGAATAGGAGAGGGCTGCCACCATCAAAAAGCGTCCTACTGCTCAAAGCCCTACGGTATGTACATATCTGCGTACACCTTTTTAAGGTATTGACAATCAATTCGTTAAACAGCCCCAGAATCGCTGATTTTCATTAGCCACAGGTTTAAACCTGTGGCTAATGTGTTGATATTTAATCATAACTGTTTTAACCGTTTTTCTTCTGACGCATTTGTCTACAAACCTTATGGTTTTGAGCCGTAGGACGCTTGTCGAACATTGTTGTGGGGTGCTGTATATCGCCGAGCCCTTGCGAAGACGGAATGATTTGATAAATAAAAATTATTTTGTTAAAATCACTTTACTTGTCAATACCATATCGCTCCTAATAAAAGCTTTAACCAAATAAATACCGCTTGGCTGTTCCTGCAAATAGAATGGAAGCGTGCCTACTAGCGCCTCATCCCATTTTTGCTCGCTGATGACTTTTCCTTGTATATTATAAATCCGCACCAATATGGATTGTGATGCAGGTTCGTTAAAATCAATATAGATGACACCTGATGTAGGATTCGGAAAAACATTCAATATCTCGATAACTTCTGATGCCGATATAGCTGGTAATACGATCTTATTTAATGAGGCGGCTGTGACAGATTCACTGTTGGTGTCTATTGGCTCACATCTGTCTTTAAAAGCGGTATTAATGCAACGGATGGCATCTTTAAAGAATGGTTGATGATTCGGACCATATACATTGCCGAGATAGTTTATCCCCACCGTATACATTTTGCCGATGGTAGGCGTGCCGCGCATATGCTGATAAACAATTGGATGGAACGTGCAAGCCAGTTCTTTTAGCGGTATATCGACCATTTCAGGATTTAGTCTCAAGTTCACAGCCAAAATCAGCATCTCCGATAACATTGAGTTTGTAATTTTTCCATTCTCATCAAGCAACCCTTCGTAGGGGATGCAATTGCCCTCATCAACATTATAATGGCCATTTGGAATGACACGCGGTGTGCCATCAGTACCTGGCAACCAGTCAACTAAGCATTGTGCTGCTTCGGCACTGATAGACAAAAAGTTATCCGAATTATCCGATGGGTAAGGCCAGTCTCTGCCTAATTCAATGGGGCCTTCTGCCAATGCCCATTTCACCAAGTCGACAGATGTACGTAGGATAGTTTGTATACAATTCGAGCTATTTCCGCAGGCATCCGTTGCCATCCATGTGCGTTTGACTGTACATTCCCATTCACAATCACCAGCAATTACTTCATCTTTATAGGTAATAATGGGCTTATCGTCACAATTATCCTTAGCGGTAGCCTTACCCGTAATATTCAATGTGTAAATATCGCGGCAATCTATGGTAATATCCGCCGGACAAGTAATAATAGGTGCTGTTTCATCTAGCAATTACTAATATTTCCCAATTAGAAGAGTTAGGGCTTTTATACAAAATCCCAGTACCACCACCACCGCCTTGTATTATAGACACAAAATTTTGATCTCTTACATAAGCTCCAGTGCTTTGCCCAACGATAAATCGTACAATAGAACCACGTGGAATTTCATTAATACCATTTCCAATTCTAAAAGTACCCCTAGCAGTTGCTCCGGCACCCCCAGCAGCTTCACACCCATCACTGATATTCCCATCTAACTTAATAGATCCGCCATCTGCTCCTTTAGCTCGAAATTCGATTTTAGTTATAGATGGATTATCCGGTACGATAAAATCCTGGAAAGAACCAGTAAAACTTACGAAATGAGTACTGCCGTCTATATTTAGAAACTGTGCATTTGTCTGCTTCGGTGACAGCAAGATCAATAATAAGGATAGCAAGTACACTCCAGTGTTTGCATACAATGTCTTTTGCTGGTGGCGCAGTTTGACAACTTGCCGCTTAGGTTTGCAAGACATATAGGGATTTAGTGTCATAATAGGAAATTGTTTTAAGTGATGAATAGCGGATTGCAACTCTACTGTGGCAAATCCTTGTTTTTGTTATATTCCTTGATTTTGTTATATCACACAATATTAGGCTCCTCTGACTATGGTGACACCCACATCTTCATGTGGATAGTAATGTTCATACCACTGCTTATGAATTCAAAGCAAACCGACAAGTATAAATATACTAAATCAATCACCTTTGACGGCAGAAGATTTACAGTATAACGCCTTGATTTACAAATCTTTTTGATTGGGACTAATGCTGCACATGACTGGTAACGAAATTCTTATAATACTGAAAGAGAGGGATATAAATCGGTAAATGAAGAGATAACTTATTTTATGCTATCCAAAAATAATTTGAAAGTTAAATATATTATTAATATACCGATAAACCAAATATTTTATTGTTTGTCGGCAATAAAGGCTATTAGTATATACCACAGAATCCCTGCGTAGATTTGTTGGGGATAGGGACTATGACAATAGAAATAAAAAATCCAAAATTCAAATCACATTTACTTCTGGGTGTAATCGAATCCCGAACTTAGCTTCCACTGAATCCGCAATATCTTGTGCCAATTGCCATAGCTCAAGACCTTTAGCATTTCCATAATTGACGAGTACAAGGGCTTGTTTTTCATAGCAACCCGCGTCACCACGCCGGTAGCCTTTCCAACCACATTGCTCGATCAGCCAGCCGGCGGGGATTTTGATATTGCCATCCGAACCAGGAAATGATATAATAGTCGGAAATTGTTTTTGTAAAGCTTCAAATTGATGCAATGGAATTTCAGGATTTTTAAAAAAACTGCCGGAGTTGCCAATCTTTACGGGGTCTGGGAGCTTGCTGCTGCGAATTGTAATAACTGCTTTACTTATATCATGAATCGTAGGATATTTAATATTCATCGTTTGCAAAATATCACGAATGGCGCCGTAAGAAATATTTATATCATGATTATTTGATTTATTTAGTCGTAAATAAACTTGTGTAATACAATATTGCCCTTTCAATTCCTGTTTAAAAATACTGTCGCGGTAGCCAAATCTGCATTCTTCTTTAGAAAAAGTACGAATATCGCCACTGGCAATGTGCATGGCTTCTAAATGATGAAAAACGTCTTTCAATTCCACGCCATAAGCGCCAATATTTTGGATCGGTGCGGCACCGATTGTGCCGGGTATCAATGATAGATTTTCAATGCCGCCCAAGCCTTGTTCCAAGCACCACAGCACGAACAGATGCCAGTTTTCGCCAGCGCCAGCGCGCACGAGTGTATCCTCCTGCTTCGTTTCGATGATTTCTTTACCAGAAATGGTATTTTTAATCACCAGTCCATCAAAATCTTTGGTCAATAATAAATTGCTACCACCACCCAGAATCAATATTGGCTGGATGTTTAATTGAAATGCCTGGCGCAATTCTTCTTCAGAATGTGCTTCAACAAAATATGCAGCATTGGCAGCGATACCGAAGGTGTTTAATGATTTTAGCGGCTGATGCTCTATTATTTTCATACATTGTCTGGTTTCTTACTTTGATACAAACTCAAAACCCCAAAGTCCTTTTTTGACAGGCAATTGAACGGTATCGCCGCGCTGGGCCTCCGGGAAAAGTGCTTCTTTGGTTTGTATTTTCAGTAATTTGGTATCTCGATAAACAAAAGTTCGATGCCCGGTAGGCGTTATTTTTTCTCCTCTCATCAACCCCAAGGCACTGCCTATATAGGCTTCACTTTCTACAAATTCAACAGCAACGGGTGTCGTAGGATGAAAACTCCATAAGCGATTGCTCAGGCTGGCGAACAAAGGCATAAAAATGGCAATACCTACCGTACACAGCAATACCACCCGAACGCGGTCTATCAAATCGTTAGCGGATTTTAGGAATCTTCTTGCAACAAGCAACCCGAACGCAATGCCAATGAGCATTGACCAAAATGTCATCGTTCCAACTTGAAACGTGCGGTTGAAATATTCAAATTCAAAGACGTATAGCACAATCAATCCAACGATTCCTAGTAGGATTGCTATGTAAATAAAATAGGGCAATATATTATTTTGATTTGCCAATTGAATAATTTGCTGATATGCACATTTATAAATATATTAACTGAGCATCATGTGAGTTCGAACTGCAATTTTGCGAGCGCATTATACACGCCGTCTTCCATCAGCGAAAGCTCCTGGTGCGTACCTTGCTCCACAATTTGACCATTTTCCAATACGTAAATGCAATCCACATCGCGGATGGTTGCCAAGCGATGCGCAATGATAATCGAAGTGCGGCCCTCCATCAAGCGATTGAGCGCTTCTTGTACCAATTTCTCGGATTCGGCATCCAATGAAGAAGTGGCTTCATCTAAAAGCAAAATAGCGGGGTCTTTCAAAATAGCTCTGGCGATTGCCACACGTTGCCGTTGCCCACCGGAAAGCTTTACGCCGCGTTCACCGACAATAGTTTCCAAGCCATCGGGGAAGGATTGAATAAAATCCCAGGCGTTTGCCTTTTTTGAAGCTTCAATAACTTCATTTTCAGTTGCTTCGGGCCTTCCATACAGGATATTTTCTCGAATGGTGCCGCCAAATAGCAATACTTCCTGAGGTACAATGGCAATGTTTTGACGATATTTCAACAAATCATAGTTGTAAACGGATTTTCCATCCACCAGAATATCGCCGCTACTCACTTTATACAATTGTAACAACAGCTGAACAATCGTGGACTTTCCCGCGCCGCTTGCGCCCACCAGCGCTACTTTCTGACCAGGATAAATCGTTAAATCAATGCCTTTGAGTACCTGCATGTCCTTGCGCGTAGGGTAGCTGAAATGTACATTGCGGTATTCGATATGCCCGTTTAGCCGCTCATTCGCTTGTAAAGGAACATTTAATGGTTGTAATTCGCCAGGGCGATCAAGAATTTCCTGAATCCGCTCGGTAGCGCCCAGAGCACTGGTCAACTCAGTGTACAAACTTCCCAGCCCTCCAATCGCTCCGCCGATAAAGGCGGTGTATAAAATAAAGGAAAATAGATCACCGACCTCCATCTGGTTACTGGCGACCAACAAGGCGCCTTGCCAAAGGATAAAAAATACCGCGCCAAACAGCACGGTGATGATGAAAATGAAAAACAAGCCCCGTGTACGCGCAAATTTCAAGGAAATTTGCACCACTTTGTCAATGGATTTGCCGTAGCGAAGCACCTCGTACCATTCATTGGTGAAAGATTTGACTACTGCGAAAGATTGCAAAGTTTCTTCTACAATCACATTAGTATTGGCCAATTCATCTTGTCTTTTTTTAGAAATGCGCCGAATATAACGCCCAAAAACCATCGCAATCACAACTACCACCGGAAAGGTAAGCAACATAATATAGGATAGTTTTGGCGTAAGCCAAGCGATAATAGCAACACCCGACACCAAAGTGACCAATTGGCGAATAAATTCTGCCAGAGTGATCGAAAAAGCGCTTTGCAATTTTTCCACATCAGAAGTGATGCGGCTGGTCAATTCACCTACGCGGCGTTGCTCCAGAAATGGCACATCTTGCGTAATGAGGCTCTGGTACAATGCTTTACGAACATCGGCCATACCTTTTTCACTCACATTGGCGAATAAAATCGTGCGGAAGTAGGAAAAGATGCCTTGTACAATCAACAACGACAGAAAGAACAAGCCAAACTCTTGTAAAGTCAAATCAATCTTGGGCCTAGCACCGTTAGCTACGTTGGCCATTTCACCTGCTGCGCCAGGAAATAACATAAATAACAAGCTGGAAACCACTAATAGCGCTAATCCTCCAATAAACGACCACCGATAGGGCCGGATATACTTGAATATTTTCGATGCTTTGAATAAGCGTTCTCTGCTAAGTTTTATGCGTTCTTCGTCATTACCCGATCGGGATTGCCTCCTACTCATAGTGGGTCAATTATTTAGTCTTTTGTGGAACAAAATTACGTTAATTAACAGTGTCAATGCGCATTAGGTTATCAATCAATTGCGTTAAAATCCAAAAATTGACTTTTCTTTGATGTACCTTTGTTGGCTAAAGTGGAACATATTGAAAAAAATAATTATCTTAAATGATTTAAAATAAAAAAAGCTATTTCTGACGTTAGAATAAAAATTTATTTTCCCGAAAACAATACATATTCCCATGAAAAAAGGCATCACTATTCTATTGGTACTATCTACATTTTTCTTGCAAGCACAACCCATTGACATTGGCATTACGATTGGTGCGATGGCCTATAACGGCGATGTTTCTCCTGCCAGCCCTTTTGATTTGGCTCAGCAAATTCGTCCTTCCTTTGGGGTATTTGGCAGAACCAGCTTTAGTAATCGGCTTTCTGCCAAGTTGATGATTAATTTTGGTAGCGTGGACGGTAGCGACGCTTTTAGCGCTTATCCCGAGCGGGGGTTACAGTTTCAATCCAAAATTGTAGAAGCAAATCTTACGGGCGAATTACATCTCATTCGCATCCGGCACACAGAGTCAAGTTTTACTTTTCCTTATTTTTACGGCGGTGTAGGGTTATTTCATTTCAACCCAAAAGCAGAATTACCCGATGGAAGTTTGGTAGAGTTGCAACCGCTGGGCACGGAAGGGCAAGGATTGCCAGGGTATGAAAAAAAGTATAGCCGAACCCAGGTCAATTTTCCAATGGGCGCAGGGGTTCGATTCATATTGAGCGATCGCTGGAGCATTGCTTTTGAAATAGGTGGCAGAATGCTATTAACCGATTATCTGGATGATGTGAGCGATACAGATATTAATTACAGGGAGCTTTATGAAGGCAATGGACCCGTTGCCGCTCAATTAAGCAATCCTAACCTACCCGATGAGCCAGTAGATGTGCAGTATCGCCGTGGTAGTGACGCCAACGATTGGTATTATACAGGGCTCTTTATGGCATCTTATAATTTTGGACAAGCCATTCGCAAAGCTTTCCGCGACCCTGTACCTTGCTTCAACGGTTGGTGATTTTAATAATGAAATCTTGGAATCTTGAAGTAATAGCAGCCTTCCAAGATTCCAAAATGTTTATTGGCGTTAAATTTTGAGTATATTTGCCTTGTTAACATATCTCCCTGTACTTTCAAAAAATATTCAGCCCTTCCCACTCGTTGCATAATGGCATTTTTATAAAATTTTATATTGATTTATAATCTCCAAAAAATTCATACGTATGAGAATATGGTTAATCCTGTTGAACATTAGCTTTGTGACTCTATTGAATGCGCAAAGCTTTGAGTTGGGTTTGCTGCTGGGAGGATCTTTGTACAGTGGCGATTTATCACCTAAAGAATTTGGCGTATATTTAAATGAAACCAACCCGGCTGGCGGGGCTTTCGGTAGATTCAACCTCAACAATGCGCTATCACTTCGGCTCGGACTGTCTTTAGCTAAAATCACGGGCACAGGCGACACCTCAGAAACTGTTATACGCCCGGAATTTCGCTCGAATATCATGGAATTGGCGCTTACTGCCGAAGTAAATCTTTTTACTCTGGGCAGCGATAATTTCATGGTCAAACCCTATCTATACGCTGGTGGAGCCTTCTATCGCTTCAATCCGCAAACTTCCTTCGATGGTGGCTGGGTAGATTTGCAACCGCTTGGCACCGAAGGACAAGGTCTGCCGAACTATGAAGCACCCTATCAATTGACGCAGTTTAGTTTGCCTTTTGGAGGCGGCTTGAAATTTATCATCAACGATACCTGGGCCATTGGCGCGGAGTTTGGTTGGCGCAAAACCTTTACCGATTACTTGGATGACATCAGCTTTGTAGAGGTCAATTATCTTGATGTTTATAATGGCAATGGCAGTCTGGCCGCAATGTTTAGCAACTCACTCATCTCTGGCCCTGAAAACGGAGACGTCACTTACCAGCGCGGTGGAGACTACACCGATTGGTATATGATGGGCGGCATTACCGTTTCTTATTTCTTGGGCGGTAGTGGGTACAGCAGTGGCGGCAAAAATAATATTGGTGGTCGCAGGCGGAGCAAGGATATTGGTTGCCCAACGTTTTAATTATTTATTTCATTGGTATTTTCTTTTTTGTCGTCAGATGCCAAATCTTTCTTAAACCCATACGGACAATGCCGGCAGCCGCTTTGGCAACAATAGCCACGTTTTAACAAAAAATGTTCGGTGAAAACAAAGAGACCGTTTTCGATATAATAATCGATGCCTTCTTGGAGCGGTTTTTCTGATCCTGGTTGGGATAATTTCATTTTAAAGTTGACGGGTTGACGGGTTGAAAGGTTGAACGACACTTTGAGCAATCAACCTGTCAACTTTTCAACGATTAAACCACCTTTAATAGAGGGAAACGCATTTTTACTAATTCAAAGACTCCAAATAATGCGCCGCAATAAAACAAATCACCCAATACGCCATTTAGCAAGAAACCCAGTGGTGGTGCGGCGTCCATACTGTAAAACGGCAATCCGGCAGCGTAGCAACTCATTAAACCGATGAAGTTTTGTGGATAGAGAGATGAACCCAGC
>JANRME010000277.1:0-9139 GCA_033761835.1 Saprospiraceae bacterium | reverse complement strand
GTAGCGTCAAAATGTCTAATTTCCAGTATTCTTTGAGCAATAATTTTGTTAATTCTACCGAGGTACGCGATTGATAGTCAAGGTATAA
The DNA here is from genome assembly GCA_033761835.1 of Saprospiraceae bacterium. GTDB lineage: Bacteria > Bacteroidota > Bacteroidia > Chitinophagales > Saprospiraceae > JADJNW01. Next base: position 9,051 of record JANRME010000277.1, on the reverse strand, counting down.
TGCATTCCATTCTTCGATTGGACGTTCCCCATATAAGCAAACCGTTTTCACCGCACCTACCGTGCCGATACAATAATCCGAAATAATATGTGGCGTTTTTAATTCCGGGATCACCGCAACCGGCACCAAACCGATGTCGGCGCGGCCATCTTTCAGTTTTTGGGCACAAACTGAAGGCATATCGAGTTGTAATTCGATCTGATCGGCTATTTTATTTTTGAAAATACCGTATAATAAAGGTTTGGTATTCAGGTAACTAACTGCTGTTAATTTATATTTTCGATTGATCATTTAGCATTCATGATTTAACATTCAAAATTGCTTCCAGATGCTGAATATCATTTTCCAGTTCAAATTGAAAAATCATTCCATCGTAATGCGTTTTCCAAAGCCCTGTATTATGATGAATAAAGCGGTTCATCTCTTTCAAAGGCAAATTTTGCAAAAGCGTAACCAATGCGCACATCGCACGCCCATGCGAGCATACAAGTAAATATTGCTCGGTGCGCTGCCGCAAATGTTCAATAAAATCGGACAACCTTGCGCCCAATGCTGCTGCGCTTTCGCCGCCATCAAGTTTGGCGCTATAATCACCGCGCCCCCATGCTTCTTTCACCAATTTATATTCTTCGTGCATTTCGGGTGTGCTGAGCTTTCCTTCATGATGCCCCCAATTCATTTCATTAATTTCTGAAAATTGCTCCCAGGGTAAGCCAGTTTCAATAAAATATTGCATCGTTTCGTGCGTTCGGCGAAGCTTTGAAGTCAACACTGCTTCAAATGGAATTTCTTTGTAAAATTCATAAAACGCCCGCGCCTGCTGCCTTCCCAACTCATTCAGGCTCGAATCCACGCCACTTCCTTGTACAATGCCTTTGCGATTGAGATCGGTTTCTCCGTGTCGTACGATATATATTAATTTCTTCATAGTTTCATTGTTCCTTGTTTACCTTCGTTTTATAACAAACGTACTTCGTAAATCGTACTTCGTACTTCAATTCACGACAGGTAAATCATAATATCCCCGAAACTGCTTATCTTCTTCAAATTCAACATTTGTAAAATCTGTCACTATATTATATAATGTATCGCGCTCAATCGGCTGGCGGCCCACACGACGAATCATGTTTACCAATTCTTGGGTGCTCAACGCCGGATTTTGTTCTTCTGAGCCTGCCATCGAATAAATCTTGGTCGTATCATCAATCGTGCCATCGATATCATCCACCCCAAAGGATAAAGATAGTTGTGCTATATTCCGACCAATCATTGGCCAATAGGCTTTTATATGATCAAAATTATCAAGATATATACGGCTGATCGCGTAATTGCGCAAATCTTCAATAACAGAAATCTCTGACAGATGCGACATCTCATTATCCTGGTTGCGAAATTTCAAAGGTATAAATGTCTGAAAACCAAGGGTTTTATCTTGCAATTGACGCAATTGCTCCAGGTGATGGATGCGGTGCTCGTAGCGCTCGATATGCCCGTAAAGCATGGTCGCATTAGAGCGCATCCCCAATTCGTGCCAAATTTCATGAATGCGCAGCCATTGCTCACCGGTACATTTGTCGCCCGCAATTTGCTCGCGGATTTCAGGATGAAAAATCTCCGCACCCCCACCAGGTAATGAATCTACGCCGGATTCTTTAATCATCCGCATTCCTTCTTCATAACTCACTTTAGCTTTTTTAAATATATAATGATATTCCACCGGAGTAAGCGCTTTCACGTGTAATTCGGGTCGATGCTGCTTGATTTTCCTGAAAAAATCGGTGTAAAATGGCAAATCATATTGCGGCAATACGCCTCCAACAATATGCACTTCCGTCACAGGTTGACCATCATATTGCTTAATAATATTCATCATATCGTCCATTGTATATTCCCAACCTTCCGAGCGCTGCTTGATCAGGCGAGAGTAAGAACAGAATTTGCAAGTGTAAATGCACACATTGGTCGGCTCGATATGAAAATTGCGATTGAAGTAAGTGCGGTGCCCATGTCGCTTTTCGCGGATATAATTTGCCAACGAACCAAGATAACCTAATTCGCCTTCTTCAAAAAGCAATAACCCTTCCTTTTCTGTAATTCGTTCTCCGTCAAATACTTTTTGCGCGATGGCGCGAAGTGTAGGTTTCAATTTTGGGTCCCGGAGTACCACTTCGATTAGTCTTGCGATTTTCATAGTTTCGGTCATTTCTTTACGAACTAAGCTTATAACAAACTTTCGGAACTTTCAGTTTTTTTTGAAAGAAATTAAAATTCCGATTTTTTGCAAAAATAGCCGTTTAACGGTACTTTGGGTTAGAAAATAAATCTAATAGCACAATGAATCCGTCCACAACCATTTTAGAATCTTGGCACGCCAATGCCGATAATTGGATTCAAACCATTGACCATCAGGAAATTGAATCCCGAAAATTAGTTACAAATCAAGCAATTATCGAAACCCTTACAAATTTAAATCCCAAAACGGTACTCGACATCGGTTGCGGCGAAGGTTGGCTTGCACGAGCAATAGCAGCGCGTGGCGCAGACGTGACGGGCGTAGATGCCATTCCTGTTTTGATAGAAAATGCGAAAGCAAAAGGAGCGGGAAAATTTCTAACCGCTACCTACCTCGAAATTGTCGCTGGAGATATTTTTTCGAGGCAATTATTTGATTTAATTGTTATCAATTTTGCGTTGATCGATCAAGAGGAAACCGATTTATTAATTTTTTATTTACCAAACATTATAAAGCCAGCTGGGCATCTCGTCATTCAGACCTTGCACCCATTGAGTGTGATTGGAAATATTGACTACAAAAGTAGTTGGCAACCAGGTAGTTGGAATGGCATGAAACGTGATTTTGTACAACCTTACGATTGGTTTTTTCGTACTTTGGGCGATTGGATTCGATTATTTAAAAGCGCTAAACTAAATTTAGTGGATTTGATTGAACCCCTGCATCCAAGTACGCAGCAGCCCGCTTCAATCATTTTTGTACTACAAAGACCTTAATTCATTATAATCTAAAACGAATAACAAAGGAATGACGGAAAAAGAAAAAATGCTGTGCGGCGATTATTATGATTCGAGAGCCCCCGAATTGATTGAAATATATCATAAAGCAAGAAAATTACTTGGCGAGTATAATAATCTTGATTCCCGCGAAATGTTGAAGCGCGAGCAAATTTTATCCGAGCTTTTAGGTAAAAAGGGGAGTAATGTATGGATTGAGGCGCCTTTTTCCTGCGATTATGGGGAAAATATTTACATCGGAGATAATACTTTTATAAATACCAATTGCATACTTTTAGATAATAATAAAATCAGCATTGGAAAAAATGCGCTGATTGCACCTTACGTACAAATTTACACGGCAAGCCATCCATTAAAAGCATCGGAAAGAATAATCGGTGCAGGAATCAATTCGCATTATTTGACTTCAACAAAACCCGTTCAGATAGGAGATAATGTCTGGATTGGCGGCAATTCTGTTATTTTTCCAGGCGTCAACATTGGCAATAATGTAACCATTGGCGCAGGATCGGTAGTAACCAAGAATATCCCTGATAATGTCCTCGCGTTCGGGAATCCTTGTAAAGTAATAAGGGAATTATAAAAGTAAAAATATAATAAATTTCAGATGAAAATTCAATAATTTTGGCTAAAGGTAATAAAATATGCTTTCCGTCCTCATTCCTGTTTATAATTTCGACATCCGAGCTTTAGTTCATGACCTCCAACAAAAATTAACCGAGGCCGGCATTCCTTTTGAAATTATATGTTTTGATGATGGTTCTAAAGAAAATTTCAAACAAATAAACCGAAACATCGCCCTATCATCCTATTATCCCATCACCTATTTTGAGCTTGAGCAAAATCTCGGACGCGCCCGCATTCGCAATGCCCTGGCAGCCAAGGCCCAATACCCTTATCTTTTATTTATGGATTGTGATTCTAAAGTTATAAATTCAAATTATATAGAATATTATATAGAATATTTAAGACATGATACCCTGCTCTATGGCGGTAGAAGTTATGCCCCTACTCCACCCCAACAGCCAGAATTATATTTCCATTGGATCTATGGCACTCATCGGGAGGTAAAAAGTGCAAGCGAGCGAGCCAAGCAGCCTTACCATTCTTTTATGACCAATAACTTCTTGATTCCCAAGTCAATATTCGATTCTATTAAATTTGATGAACGTTTAACTAAATATGGACATGAAGACACACTCTTTGGCTTGGAATTACAAAAGCATAATATAAAGATTTTACATCTTGATAATCCATTGGAACACATTGGCTTGGAAGAAGTAAATATTTTTTTAGAGAAAACGCAGCAAGGTATTCAAAACCTGGCAGAATTAGTAAAAGAACATCCTGATTTAGATACTACATTAATAAAAACCTGGAAATATTTACAGAAATGGTATTTAACGGGATTTGTCTACTTTATTTTACAATTGATTTTACCTTTTATTCAATGGAATTTAAAATCCGGAAATCCAAGTTTGAAGCTTTTTGATTTGTATAAATTGAGTTTGCTTATTCAAGAAATGAAAAAAAAGTAACTATATTTCGTGCGCTTGTACTAAGATTATTCCTTATTGACATAATAAAATTGGAAATTATATGATGATTAAAAATGCCTTAACCATTATCATAATATTGGTGGTGACGAGCTTGATGGCTCAAAAAAAAGATGATAAAAAATGGGACGTTAATAATCCACCCGGCAATTTCAAAGAAGTAGAATTTAGCGTGAGCGAAGGTAGCTGGATGAATCTCGACATCAGTCCTGACGGGCAAAGTATTGCATTCGATTTGCTTGGAGATATTTATACGATGCCTATTAGTGGTGGCACGGCGAAGCCTTTGCGCACAGGATTGGCGTGGGAAGTGCAGCCGCGTTTTAGTCCCGATGGTAAAAAGATTCTATTCACCAGCGATGCCGGAGGCGGCGATAATATATGGTGGATGAATGCGGATGGCTCGGATGCCAAACAAATTACAACCGAAAGCTTTCGTTTACTCAATAATCCAAGCTGGATGCCTGATGGTCAGTACTTTATCGCACGAAAACACTTTACTTCCTCGCGCTCACTTGGCGCAGGCGAAATGTGGATGTACCATACCAGCGGTGGCGAAGGCATTCAATTAACCAAACGCAAAAACGACCAGCAGGACGTGAACGAACCTTCGGTTTCGGCGGATGGTCGGTATCTGTATTTCAGCGAGGATGTTTATCCCGGCGGTTTTTTTCAGTATAATAAGGACCCGAATAGCCAGATTTTTGCGATACAACGCTATGATTTTCAAGAAGGTAGAATCGAAACGATTATTTCCGGCACGGGCGGTGCTGTGCGGCCGCAGATTTCCAATGATGATAAAAAACTTGCATATGTACGTCGTGTACGCACGAAATCAGTTCTGTTTACTTATGATTTAGAAACCGGCGAACACTTTTCGATTTTTGAAGATTTGAGTAAAGATCAGCAGGAAGCTTGGACTATTTTTGGTTCTTACACTGGTTTTGATTGGATGCCTGATGACAAAAGCATCGTGATTTGGGCGCAAGGAAAAATCTGGCGCGTAGATATTGCTTCTAAAAAAGCAGCGCAAATTCCATTTACGGTGAATGCCAAGCATCGCTTCCAGGAAACGGTTCGTTTTGAAAATCAAGCCTTTGAAGATGAATTTAATGTAAATGTGATTCGCCATGCGAAGACCTCTCCTGATGGTAAAACCCTGGTTTTTAATGCCGTAGGTTATCTTTGGAAAAAGGATTTGCCCAATGGGACGCCTGCTCGTTTGACAAATGATAAAGATTTTGAATTTGAACCCAGTTTTTCCTCGGATGGCAAAGAAATATTATACGTCACCTGGAACGATGTAGAAAGAGGCGCGATTCGCAAAATGAATTTGGCGACGGGGCAATCCACTAAATTGGCCGCCGAAAAAGGCATTTATCGGACTCCTTCCTTTTCGCCTGATGGCAAAATGATTGTCTATCAAAAGGAAAACGGTAATGATCATCAGGGATTTACGTATTGCGTTGAACCAGGTATTTACACAATGCCCGCTAATGGCGGGACAGCAATATTGGTAACGCCTCAAGGTAGCAATCCTGGATTCAGCGCTGATGGAAAGCGCATTTTTGTTACACTTAGCGGTCAAACCAAGCGTTTGAATAGTTATAAACTCGATGGCACCGATGTAAAGACTTATTTCACTTCACAATACACAACTAATTTTGCGCCAAGCCCTGATAATAAATGGGTTGCTTTCACCGAATTATTCAAAGTGTATATAGCGCCGATGCCATTGCCAGGGCAGGCCGTTGGATTGAGTGCGAATACCAAAGCTATTCCTGTGGCTCAAGTCGCACGCGATGCAGGTATCAATTTGCATTGGTCGGCTGACAGCAAAAAAATTTATTGGACATTGGGTGATGAATATTTTGCAGAGGAATTATCGCAGCGCTTTAAATTCCTGGAAGGTGCACCCGACACGATTCCGCCAATTGACACGATGGGTTTGAAAATTGGTTTGAAATTAAAAACCGATAAACCTGAAGGTATTATTGCTTTCCGTAATGCGAGAATCATTACAATGGAAGGGAATGAAGTGATTGAAAAAGGCACGATTATCGTAGAAGGCAATCTCATTCAACAAGTTGGCCCATCAAATCGAGTAAAAATTCCGGCGAATGCTAAGATTATTGATTGCACTGGCAAAACAATTATGCCCGGTATCGTTGATGCCCACGCACATATTGGTAATTTTCGCTATGGATTAAGTCCTCAGCAGCAATGGCATTATTTTGCCAATCTCGCTTATGGCGTCACCACCGCGCACGACCCTTCCACCAATACCGAAATGGTTTTCGCAGCAGCTGAATTGATCAAAGCGGGCAATACAGTTGGTCCTCGGCTTTTTTCTACCGGAACAATTCTTTACGGTGCAGAGGGCGATTTCAAAGCAGTGATTAATAGTTTGGACGATGCGCGTTCGGCGATTCGTCGTACTAAAGCTTACGGCGCATTTTCGGTGAAAAGTTATAACCAGCCTCGTCGAGAGCAACGCCAGCAAGTGATTCAGGCAGCAAGAGAATTGGGCATTTTGGTCGTTCCTGAAGGTGGCTCGTTTTTTTATCATAATTTGAGTATGGTAGCCGATGGGCATACTACGATCGAACATAATATTCCGGTCGTTCCATTATATGATGATGTAATTAAATTTTGGTCGCAAACGAAAACCGCCAATACGCCTACGCTTATTGTCAACTATGGCAGCGTAAGCGGTGAATATTATTGGTATCAAAAAACCAATGTTTGGGAAAAAGAGCGTTTATTAACTTTCACACCGAGAGCGGTGATTGATAGTCGGGCACGGCATCGCACGATGATTCCTGACGAAGAATATACGAATGGACATATTTTGACGTCTCAATCGCTCAAAAAATTAAATGATACAGGGGTGGGCATTAATGTCGGCGCGCATGGGCAGCTACAAGGATTGGGTGCTCATTGGGAGCTTTGGATGCTGCAACAAGGTGGTATGAGCAATCTTCAGGCTTTGAAATGCGCAACTATTAATGGCGCCAGAACTTTAGGAATGGAAAAGCAGATTGGCTCTTTAAAAGTAGGCAAGCTGGCAGATTTGATTGTATTAGATCAAAACCCTTTGCAAGATATTCGCAATACTGAATTTATTCGTTATACGATGCTCAACGGCCGCTTGTATGATGCCGCCACCATGAATGAAATTGGGAATTATAATAAAAAGCGCTTGCCATTTTATTTTGAAGAAGAAGGCAGTGGCAATATGTTCCCGATGGATGCAGAAACCGGAAGCCTGATGCAACCAAAATGTGTGTGTGGAAGATAAAATTCGGTGTCGGTTATTGGAATTTGATATCATTATCGGATTTATTTACGACAAATATCATATTGGTTATTTATTGAATACATAATAACTCATTGTGAATGTTTTATCTGCGCAAAATCGTCCTGAGTTAATTAATAAGTTAAAGTTGGATCAATTTGATCTGGCTATTATCGGTGGAGGCATTACTGGCGCTGGCATCGCTTTGGATGCAGCCTCGCGGGGTATGAAAGTAGCATTGGTAGAAATGCACGATTTTGCATCGGGCACAAGCAGTAAATCAACAAAATTGATTCACGGCGGCTTGCGTTATCTCAAGCAGTTTGAAATAGGATTGGTGCGCGAAGTTGGGCGCGAACGAGCGGTAGTGCATCGCCTTGCGCCTCACTTGGTCACAGCAGAAAAGATGTTATTGCCTCTTACTGAAGGCGGTTCGTATAGTAAATTTACTACATCTATTGGATTGATGGTGTATGATTTTCTGGCGGAGGTAGAGCATGAGGACAAGCGACGAATGCTGGGCCGCGAGGCCACTTTAGCAGAGGAGCCACTTTTGCGAAAGGACATTCTAAAAGGAAGTGGTTTGTACGCTGAATATCGCACCGACGATGCACGCTTGACGATTGAAATTATTAAAACTGCTTCGCAATATGATGCTTTATGTATCAATTATGTAAAAACGGAAGATTTTATTTATAAAGATGGACTTATTGCAGGGGTGCAATGTAAAGATTTATTATCAAATGAGATTTTTGACATAAAAGCAAATTATGTGATCAATGCTGCCGGCCCCTGGGTAGATGAGCTTCGAAAAAAAGATAAATCCCTTAAAGGCAAGCATTTATTCCATTCAAAAGGGGTGCATTTGGTTGTTCCATATGATAAACTCCCATTAAAACATTCGGTATATTTTGATGTGCCAGATGGTCGGATGATGTTTGCTATCCCGCGCCACCGCGCTACTTATCTGGGTACGACCGATACGCCTTATCATGAAGATTTAAATAATATAATCATAACGCAAGATGATGTGGAATATATTTTAAATGCTGTAAATAATATGTTCCCTGATGTAAAACTGGCGACGGAAGATGTAGAATCCAGTTGGGCCGGGTTGCGGCCATTGATTCATGAAGAAGGAAAATCTGCGTCGGAAATGTCGAGAAA
>JANRME010000276.1:0-10503 GCA_033761835.1 Saprospiraceae bacterium | reverse complement strand
GTTGCTTGCTCACCGGAATGCCGCCATCTGCAGCGATTTTGTCAATAAACTGTCGTAAAGTAGCTGCATCCACATGAACAACGGTTATCATATTATCAAAAGGCATTAATTCATAAATTTTTCCTCGCGTTATTTCGCCTTTCTGAATTTCAGGGATACGAATGCCTCCGTAATTCACACTTGCAAAATCAAGATCGGATTTAGTATAATCGCAAATTTGCTCATATAATAAATCTGACATCCAATTCCCCAAAGTGCTTTCTGGCTTGGCTTTGTACATAGGCTCGGCAGCTACGCCAATTACCTGATTCATTTCAGCATCCAATTTGGATTTGTACGGCATGATTAGGCTTTCAATGGAGGCATCAGCAGCAATAACTGTCGTATCGGCCATCCGATAGCCTTGCGGCTGGATTTCCGCTAAGTGATTGGTATTGCAAGCGGACAGCGAAAGAATAAAAAGTAGCAAAAAAAGTAATGTGCGATTCATGGTAAATGGATTGTGTTGCAAAAGTAACGACAAATGCCTAAAAGAAATGTTGATCCGGATTTAAATTGCGGTAAAAGTTCAAAACAATTGTCCTGAACCATAGTGTTTTCTTATTTTTGCCTTGGTTTTTGGAGATGTCAGAGTAGAGTATAGAGAAGTCGGACTTAATCTGACAGCTCTAATCAACTTCTCTACTCTCAAAAAAAATCACATAATGACACAATCGCAAGTTCAAAAACAAGTCATTGATCTACAAAAGTGGGCAACTATCTTTGAAGAATCGGCTTCGACTTATCAAAATGCTGACCCTTATCCTTTCGCGCAATTTGACAATTTTCTGGAAGATTGGGCGGCCCGCAAAGCATTGGAATCTTTTCCGGCAGTGAAAGATCAGGGCTGGATTCATTATATGCACGTCAACGAGAAAAAGCATGGCTTGAATAAAATGGATTTGATTCCGCCGTTTTTGCAAACGTTGATTCAAGAATTGAACAAGGACGAATTTGTCAGTATTTTGAGCAAACTCACAGGAATTGAAGGCTTGAAGCCCGATCCTTCGCTCGAAGGCGGCGGTTTGCATCAAAGTCAAAGAGGCGGTTTTTTGAATATTCATGCGGATTTCACCGTGCATCCGCATAAGCGCAATTGGCGTCGGCGCGTGAACTTGCTGGTGTATCTGAATGAAGATTGGCAACCAGAATATAAAGGAGATTTGGAGCTTTGGACACGCGACATGAAGGAATGTCGTCAGAGAATCAGTCCGATTTTCAATCGAGTAGTTGTTTTTAATACCGATGAAGATTCTTTTCACGGATTGCCGGAACCTATTCAATGTCCGGAGGGCATGACCCGCAAATCTATTGCCTTGTACTATTTTACGGAAGAAAAAGTAATGCCTAAAAAGCGCGCCACCAATTACCAGGCTCGTCCTGGCGATGGGATTAAAGCCTTTTTTATTTGGCTGGACAAGCAAATGATTTCCTGGTACAATACGCTCAAGGGCTGGCTAGGTATCAATGATGATTTTGTGAGTAAGGTTTTGAATTTTTTGAATCGGAGAAAGAAATAAATCTTTGTATTCAAGTGTTCATGCGTGCTAGGCTATGAATACTTGAATACGTAAACACAATACCATAATGTCCGAACGCTTCAAATATTCCCTCATTTTTGCTGTGCTTGGCGCTATTTTTTACATTCCATTTTTAGGTGGAGTGCATTTGTTTGATTGGGACGAAGTGAATTTTGCCGAAATCAGCCGGGAAATGCTGGTGTTGGACGAATATTTGCGCGTGTATGTGAATTTTGATCCATTTTGGGAAAAGCCGCCGTTTTTCTTTTGGCTACAAGCATTGGGAATGGCGGTGTTTGGGGTAGGGGAGTTTGCTGCGCGCTTACCAAATGCTATTTGCGGTGTGCTTACATTAGTTGTATTGTTTAATATTGGAAAAACGCTGAAAGATACTCGTTTTGGCATCATTTGGGCGGGGACTTATTTCGGTTCTATTTTACCATTTTTATATTTTAAATCTGGAATTATCGATCCTTGGTTTAATTTATTCATTTTCTTAGGTTTATACTTTTTTATTTTATCTTATTGGAAAAGAGAAAAAACAGAAGGAATCGAGCCCAGCCGAAATCATTGGTTTTATCTATTGATTGGTGGTTTGATGATTGGCTTGGGCATCCTGACCAAGGGGCCAGTAGCCTACTTGATTGCTGCGCTCACGATGGCGGTATATTGGGTATATCAGCGTTTTCGATTTTATGTAAATGTGCCGCAGTTTTTATTATATACGATTGCTGCTTTTGCTATTGCCGCTATTTGGTACGCTTCGTTTTTTATTGACCAATTTGATGCATTTAATAAATATCAATACCGTTTATTTAGTACTCCGGATGCTGGGCACAAGGGCTTTCCTGGCTATCATTTTGCGGTCGTGCTGGTCGGGTGCTTTCCCGCTTCTATTTTTGCGATTCGCTCCTTTTTTAAAGGGATAGAGCAGAAGCCAAACACTATGCAGGATTTCACTGTATGGATGAAATTTTTATTTTGGGTAGTCCTTATTTTATTTACTATTGTAAAATCCAAGATTGTTCATTACTCTTCTATGAGTTATTACCCGCTTACTTTTTTGGCAGCGTTAGTTATATATAATATTATTGAAGGAAATATTACATTGAATCGCTGGATGCGTATTGGATTATGGACAATTGCAAGCCTTTATTTGATTGTAGTATTTGCATTACCTTATGCTGGATTTAATATTGAATTAATTAAACCTTTATTTAGTAAAGATGCTTTTGCTTTAGCAAACCTCGAAGCACAAGTGCATTGGACGGGCTGGGAAGTACTTCCTGGAATTGTATTACTAGTATTAATGATTTTTTCTATACGAATGATATTGAAAGGCAATAAAATGCAAGGATTTGCAGTGCTTTTCGGCGGCACAGCAGTTTTTGTAATGCTTACCCTAATTTCATTTATAAAACGCATCGAAGGCTATTCGCAGCGGGCAGCGGTGGAGTTTTTTGAAAGCAAAGCCAACGAAGATTGTTATTTAATGACCTATGGTTATAAATCTTATGTGCATTTATTTTATGGAAAACCGCAAAACGGTAATAAATGCTGCTTTAAAGAAGAGGCTTGTACGCAAAAAATATTACACGAACCTTTAGATAAGCCTGCTTATATCGTGACTAAAATAAATAAAGTAAATGAATTAAAAGATTTGCCTGGAATCATCGAAATTGGCCGTAAAAACGGCTTTGTATTTTTTAAACGCGAATAATTTTATTGTAATAAAACATCACGAAATACTTCTTCCATCGGCAATTCAAAATCATCAAAAATGCCAATTCTGACAATATCATCCGTTACGTAAGCACGGGTATCGCCAATGTAAACGCCTTCTGCATTGAGCCGATATACGAGTAATGTTTGCCCATGCGGATGCACCACCCAGTATTCCTGCACGCCGGCGTGTTCATATATTTCAAATTTTTCTTTTAAATCTTTTCTGGAGGTACCCAGAGACAGGATTTCAATGATCCAATCCGGCGGGCGCGCCGAGGCAGCCACGCATCTCCAATTTACTGCTATCGCAAACGACACAAATATCTGGCTGCACAACGGTATCAATTTCATTATCTTTTTTTCGATTGGGCGGTAATGGTAAAATTACATCGAACGGAGCATGAAAAACTTTACATTGTTTACCATACAAATAATGAAAAATTAATCCATGTAAGTTACTGGAAATCCTTTGGTGATAAAGATTTGGCGTGGGTGACATTTTGAAAACCTTACCCTGAATCAGCTCGACCATTTCGTCGAACGTCCAGGTAAGATAATCCGCGTAGGTATATTTTTTGGACAGGTCTAAATCCTGAAATTTCATTTTTTTATGCTTCTATTAAAGCAAGTTAAGCTTTTTTGATATAAAAATCATTCACCTCGTCTAATTGCTTCTACTTCTTCGATTGTTTTGGGAATTGAATTACCCAGTATTTTAGAGCCATTTTCGGTTATTAAAATATTATCTTCGATGCGAATGCCACCGAATTTGCGATAAGCATTCAATTTATCATAATTAATAAAATCTTTATATTTATTATCTTTTTGCCAAAGATCAATTAATTCGGGAATGAAATAAATGCCTGGCTCTACGGTCAAAACGAAGCCAGGATGTAATGTTTTAGCTAAACGTAAAGATTTCAAACCAAACTGCGTACTACGCTGGATATGCTCATCATATCCGATATAATTTTCGCCCAGGTCTTCCATATCATGCACATCCAGTCCCATCATATGACCCAAGCCATGCGGAAAAAACAATGCGTGCGCACCTTCGCTCACAGCATCATCAACACTGCCTTTCATCAAACCCAAGTCTTTTAAGCCTTCGGCTATAGTTTTGGCGGCATGTAAATGAATATCCAAATACCGAACGCCTGGGCGCGACGCTTCGATGGATGTGGTTTCTGTCTTTAATACAATATTATAAATATCTTTTTGTTGAGAAGTAAATGTTTTATCCACTGGAAAAGTGCGCGTAATATCTCCTGCATAGCGGCTTGGCGACTCAGAACCAAAATCGCCTAATACCAACTGTCCACTTTGCAGAATATTTCCATAATAATGATTATGTAATGTTTGACCATTAATTGTAAGAATGACGGAATAAGCGGGATAGCCTTCATTGGACATGGAAACGCCTTCTACAATTCCTCTCAATTCCGCTTCCTTGATGCCCGGACGTGCGTGGCGCATGGCTGCCAAGTGCATTTTCCCGGAGATATTCACTGCTTTTTCAATTTCGATGATTTCCTCGGGTGTCTTTATAGAACGCTGCGCAATTACAGTTTTTATTAATTCAATCGAAGCATGATTATTAATTTCATTAACCGGAATGTTCAACCATTCACTTAATTTTATGCTGTTTTCGCCTCGATACGGCGGAGGAAAATGAATGGTACGGCCTTGCGACTGCGCAATTTGAAGCGTTTTTATAATAGCATTATAAGATTTAGTATCCGTGATGCCACTTTTTGAAGCAATTTCAGCAACGGTTGGCTGCGGCCCCATCCACACGATATAATCAATCGAAAAATCGTCGCCGAATAGAGTGGTGGTGCCAGCGTCTACGTCAATAATAGCGGCGAGGTGCGGCTGGTCAATGCCGATATAATATAAAAAACTACTATCCTGCCGAAAAGGGTAATAATTATCAAGGTAATTCATCGGGCTTTCCACATTGCCGGGCAAAAGGATAATGCCCGAACCAATCTGTTGTTGCAACTGCGCTCGGCGATTGACGTAGGTTTCTTTATTGAACATTTTGCTGAGTTTAGGAGATTGTCTTAAAGTTTAGGATTTTTTTGCACGATTCTTGAGTTCATCGCGAATTTTTGCAGCTTTTTCGTACTCTTCACTGGAAAGTGCTTCTTCCAAAAGTTTTTCCAAATCCCTGGTAGAATAAGATGATAATGGCGAACCTGGACGGGGCGAAGAAGATTCTGCAACCAATTCATCTTCTTCATCCTCTACTGCAATCGCGGCTTCGTCGAGTACGCTTGCATTGGCATAAATTGAGCAGCCAAAGCGTACCGCCAAGGCTAGCGCATCGGAAGTGCGTGAATCCACTTCGAGCGTAGAACCATCGGGTTTTATAAAAACCAAAGTAGCATAAAAAATGCCTTCTTGCAAACTGGAAATAATGATTTCGAGCAAAAAAACTTCCAGGGAAACCAATGATTCTTTAAATAAATCGTGCGTCATAGGGCGGTTCGGTTTGATGTCTTGCAGAGCCAGAGCGATGGCTTGTGCCTCAAACCCGCCGATGACCACCGGAAGCCTACGGTTGTCGTGCTTTTCTTTTAGAATGACTACAAAACTATTGGGCTGTGTTTCACTATTCACAAGCGCAAGTATATCCATTTCGATTTTTTCCATATCGTCTTGTATTCGGCGTTAACTACTTCAAAATCAGGTCAATTGCTACTCCATCTTTAAAAAGATGTTTCAAAACAAAGATTTAATTTCGTCCTTTTATTGGAAACTTCAAAATCAGGACAAAGTTTTATTAAAACTTTGTGATTAAGAAAATCATCCTTTTTTAGTTAAGGATTCGGACGCGAACTCCCGAATAGCCTTCACGAGCCAATCGAGGTCATTAGTAGTTGTATAGACATTAGGTGTAATGCGTACTCCACTAATATTCTCCCACTCAATACCAACGGCATGAATACGGTGTTTATTGAAAAGATAGCTTGCTACCTCGCCTGGTTTTTTACCTTCCACCGAAAGCAAGGCGATAGCGCAAGCCCATTCTGGCTTGAGCGAAGTTTTCACAGATACACCCGGAAATTCCATCGCACGCTCCGACCAGTAGTTCTTGAGATAATGCAAGCGTTTTTCTTTGCGTTCCATTCCAATCATATGGTGGAAATTGATGGCTTCGCCAATCGCTTGTTCGATCGCAAAAGACCGCGTACCGAGGTTCTCAAACTTACGGATATCCTCACTTTCCGGGTCGCCCGCAGCAAAATGTGGGTATAAATTTTTGATTTTGTTTTTGCGAACATATAGCATTCCACTCCCGAAAGGTGCGCAAAGCCATTTGTGTAGGCTGGTAGCCATATAATCACAATGTAAATCGCTGATTTTGAAGCTAAAATGCGCAAAAGAATGCGCCGAATCCACCAAAACTTCGATCCCACGCTTGTGGGCTTCATCTGCAATTTCCTGAACTGGCAGAATTTGTCCAATCCAGTTAATCATGTGAGTGATATTCACCACTTTGGTTTTGCTGGTAAAAGCTTCTTTAAATTTATTGACAATCAGTGCTTTATCTTCTATCGGAAAATCGAAAGAAATCCATTTTAATACAATACCGTCACGTTTTTCGCGCTGTTTCCAGGCGTTGATGACGTTCGGATAATCCTGTTTGGTCAATACCACTTCGTCGCCTTTTTCTAAACGAAGCCCAAAGATAACCGTTTCCAATCCTTCGGAAGAATTCCGATTGATGGCGATTTCTTCTTTATCGCAACCTGCGATATCTGCCAAATGCGCACGCAAAGGTTCGCGGCCTTGGTCCAGAATTTGCCACATATAATAAGAAGGTGCTTCGTTGCTCAAGCGGTTGTAGCGTTCTACCGCCTCTTGCACTACTTTTGGCTGCGGACAAACCCCACCGTTATTGAGGTTCATTACATTTGGTGATACAGTGTATGCCTGTTTGATTTGATACCAAAACGATTCATCGGTCATCGTTTCCTCTGCCGAAGCGTTTTGATAATCATCCAAAAGATGAAGTAAATTTTTACCTTGCAGCGTATTAAAAAAAGGCGTAATCGCAGTGATACCAGCAAGACCACTGAGTTTTTGCAAGAAATTTCTACGATTGGTAAACATAAGCGTAGGGTTTAGGTGAAGTGCAATAGAATGAAAATACAATTTTAAAATAAAATAGCCGCTTCTTTTTTAATGGCAATCAGGGCTTTATCAATAGCAGTAACGCCACGCTTTTCAAGGATGCTCATAATGGCTTGGGCCAATTCATCACTTTCCGCTTTTGGATCCACCAACTCATAAGCAAGGCTAATCGTATTCATCGAGTCATCACGAGAGAGTTTGATGATTTCCCATAATTGCTCCGATACATATACTTGTTGTGTAATATTATATTCATATTCTTGTTGGATCGCCAGTAATAAAGTTGCGCGAAACTGTGCAGAAGAAGTTCCGTCCTGGCGCAATCGCAACATTAAGCTGGGCAGAGCCATTCGCTCACAAAGCAAGGATAAACGTTCATAGGCCTGCAGACGCAGAGGTGTCGTCGTATTTTGCTGATTTTGTTTCAGTTCGATTTGCTTGATGGCTCTTTGGTTATCCAAATACTGTTTTAGTACAAAATAAGCCGTTGCAAAAACAATCAATCCGGGAATCGTCAGTTTTAAAATTTCGAGTACAGTGTCCATTCATTTTTTATTTGTCAATCAACAAAAATACGTGCTTGTGGCGCTTTTCCAAATTTATTTGATGGATTATATCTTACGCCTTGAACCAAAAGGACTTTTGCGTCGTTAATTTTTTGCTTACTTTTGTAGAATGATTTTAAATAAGTTATTTTTCATTGGCTTTTAATCAATAGTTTTGGATAGTCTAAAGTCTATTATCTGAAATCTAATTTCTAAAATAGAGGTACGATGAGTGCAGTAAAAACAGTTTTGCAACCAATAACGCTGACCGAAGGCGCCGTGACGCAATTGATGCGTATTCGTGAGAATCAGGACGTGCCTGCCGACTATGGCTTGCGCCTAGGCGTAAAAGGTGGCGGTTGCTCAGGATTTTCTTATGTGTTGGGCTTCGATGCACAAAAAGATAATGATGAAGTACATGAAATCAATGGCATTCGTGTACTCATGCAAAAATCACACGCGATTTATTTACTTGGTATGGAAATTGACTGGGTAGAAGGATTGAATAATCGCGGTTTTTCTTTTAATAATCCAAATGCAAAGGAAACCTGCGGCTGCGGTACTTCTTTCTCTGCTTAATCTTATATAATTATTATATAAATTTTAAAAAAAAACAGCCCTGTGATATTTATTCGGATTTACGAAAATCGCAGGGCCTTCTTAATAATATTGTAATAAAACCCTCTAATTATTATTCATTTCTTAATGCGCGCACAGGATTTGCATTAGCAGCTTTATACGCTTGAAAACTAACAGCCATGATAGCAACCAGCATTGCTAATATGCTCGTCATCGCAAACAAAACCCAGCTTAATTGAATGCGATAAGCAAAATCATTTAGCCAACTGCGCATCAATAAATAACCAAGCGGTGCGCCAATAAATAAAGCTATCAAGACTAAGCGAGAAAAATCCTTTGACAAGAGTAACATGATACTGCTCACCGTAGCGCCTAAGATTTTGCGAATGCCGATTTCTTTGGTGCGATTCTCAGCAGTATAAGCTGCGATACCAAATAATCCTAACGCCGCGATAATCAAAGAGATAATTGTGAAATAACCAAGGATAGTGCCCAAACGTGTTTCTTTTTGATACATTTTATTAAAAAATTCATCAAAAAACTGGAATTCAAAAGGATAATTACTTGCTTGTTTTATCGTATTTTCAATATGCGCAAGCGTTTGCGGCAACTCGCTTGTATTTATTTTTACAGATAAAAAACTGTACCAGTTAACGTTACCATACAGCATCAAAGGTGCAATCGGCTGGTGCAAATCATGCATATGAAAATCTTTTAATACGCCAACAACGACGCCGCCTCTCATCCTTTTGCCGATAGGAGATGCCCAACCCAAAGCTTTCGCCGCAGTTTCATTAATAAGGTATCTTCTCAGGCTATCCTGAGGCATTTGATCTGGAATATTTTCACCTTCTACCAATTTTAAATCATAAAGATTGATAAAATTTTGATCTATAATCGCTTGATAGATATCAATATGTTCTTCGCCTTTGCGACCTTCATAATCCAATAAAGAAGTTTGAGATTGAATATTTGCAGGCGTATGAGAAGACACGCTTACCGATTGAATCCCGCTATTTCGCAGTAGCTCGGTTTTGATCGTCTCCAGTTTGGCGTCCATGCTTCGATCTTTCAATGGAATTAAAATAATTTGCTCTTTTTGATAACCCATTTCTTTTTGCTGAATGAATTGTAATTGCTGATATACCAAAATACTTCCGGTAATAAGGATAACCGATGCTGCGAATTGCCCTACAATTAATGCACTTCTTAGCCAGGAATGAGACCTGCCTTTCATTTGATCTTTTAATACTTTTGAAGGAAGCAGTGCCGACATAAAAAACGCAGGATAACTACCTGCCACCAAGCCCGTAAATACTGCAATTGCCGCCAGAATTGGCAGTAACCAGAAATTTTCAAAAATGGAGATGGAATCAAAAGGGCGATCTAATAGTTTGCCTAAACCTGGTAATAAAGAATGCGCCAGCCCTACTGCTACTGGCAATGAAATAACAGTAAGTAAAATAGATTCACCTAAAAACTGCCCTGCAATTTGTTGTCGATTGGCACCCAACACTTTACGCATACCTACCTCGCGGGCGCGCTTGAGCGAACGGGCGGTAGCGAGATTGGTATAGTTGGTACAAGCAAGTAATAAAATAACAATCGCTATTACACCAAAAAAATAGACATATTTAATATCGCCATTTACAGAGAGTTCGCTAAGTGTTTTTGAACGAAGGTGAATATCTGTTAGGGCTTTTGTATAATATTGATAATGCTCGTGCGCATCTTCCCGTCCAGTAAATTTTTGTACAAATGCCGGCAATTTGCTTTGGAAAACAACCATATCCGTATTTGGATTTACTTTAATATAAGTTTTCCAAGAATTATTATTTGTGTAATTCAGGTCTATCACATAACCCTTATTTGAATATATGGTAGAAATATAAGAAAATGTAAAATGTGATTGCGCAGGTACATCCTCGATCACGCCCGTGATTTGATAAGGG
>JANRME010000275.1:0-18429 GCA_033761835.1 Saprospiraceae bacterium | reverse complement strand
TTTTCCAAATAGGGCTTGAGTACATCGCTCAAGGTCATATTGGTATTTGCTGATTTTCCAATGCGCAATAAAGCCACCGGATTGTCAATCAGCATTTTATACGACTTATTTACTTTTTGAACCGGATTTCTAATAAAAGCAATGATCGCCTCGAAGCGTTTTTGCCACATCCCTTGAATGCTCATGCCGGAAATGACGCGGGTGGGGTCAAGATGCCATAACAATTCGGATTCGCCTTTTATTTTGTTGTAATGCTCGCTTTGATAGCGCCAAACCACCTCATTTATTAATGCGTGCTTGCCTACGCCTTCCCTACCAACTATAACTAATGGCGTGTTTTCTTCTTGATATATAATATGATATATTTTTTCAATAAGTTTATCTTGATAAAATGCTCGACCTAATTCAGCCGGATAGCGGCTGTTCAAATCGAGTCCTACTTTTTCAATCTCCAATGAACCATCAAAATCAGCGTCCTCGCGCAGGCGCGCGAAAATCCAACTGTTATCTAATATTTCATACTGAAATGGGCCGAATAAAATATTAATATTGACCTCCACTTGGGTTATAAACTCTCGATTATCCGAGTAAAAAGCTTCTATTTCAAAGATTTCCTTCTGGTCTTTCCGTAGCTGTGGCAACAAACGTTTGAGTACTTTTTCGGTTTTGTCGCGCAATTCTGGTTTGTGAAATTGCCCTTCTCCTACAATAAACATGAAATTGCGTACATTGGGCAGGCAGGCAAAGGTAAGCCCTTGCAATATAAAGCTGCTGAGCCCGAAGCTACCGTTCACTTGTATATCGCCGCTGCGAAAATCAAAAGGAAATAAGTGGTACTCCTGTTCGGGATTGAATAAATACCAAAGCAATTGGTCGGCGTTTTCTCGTTCCAGCACAAACCCTTTGAAATACTGCCGTACCTCGTCTTTGAGGCGAGCCAAAGCCAGTTCCAGCCTGCGATTTGACGCCACTGGATGCCCTACAAACAGAGGACGCACGTGGTAGAACATTTGGTTTTCTACCTTCGTGTTTTTGACCAGCACCGGTATTTTGAGGCGAACTAATGCCATGTATCAGATTACGCTTAAATTTTACTTTGATAGTAATAACAGTTTCAAAGAGATAATGGAGTACTGGAATTTTGGAAAACCGGAAAAGATTGTGAATATTCCAATATTCCCATTTATTTTAAGGGCTTTAAATTAGATACATTCGTTGAAAGCGCAAAGTAATTCAGATTGGAAATCGGAAATTAATATTGAAATAAAAAGAATCTATTTTTATTACATTGCAAGTATTTTTTATATGATTTGCCGTTTGCTTGACAAAATAGGATTGAAGTGTTAATATTATTGCATCTCGCCATTTAAAGCCTGTTTTTTGCAATTGTATTTCATAATCTCAGAAACATTCATCCCATGAACAAGTTTTATTTAGTTATTATCATTTCTTTTGTTTTATTTCAATCTTTTGTGCAAGCACAAAATAGTTTTCCTAAATATGAGGATAAACCTGTTTGGTGTGTATGGGAACATATACTCGCTATGCCTGAGAGAACTTACTCAACTGAATTAAGGGCGGATACTATTATTTGTGGACAAAGATATAACTCAGTATGGGCAAATGAGGCTCCTTTGTTTGGTGGTGGTACGCTTACTGGTATCATTGGGTATCTGCGTACAGAAGGTGAAAAAGTTTTATTTCGAAATAGTAATCATTGTAATAATCCAGAGAGATTATTATACGATTTTTCTTTAGAGGAAGGCGACACAATTAAACATTCTGTCTCTGCCTTTGAATTCGGAATTATTTCAAAAATAGATACAATCACCTATAATGGTGTTGATAGGAAAGTTTGGATTGTAAATTATCCACAATTTATTCCTGAACCCCCATTACCATTACAGAAAATCTGGGTAGAGGGCATTGGTGATTTATTTCATCCTTTTCGTTCCTCATATTGCAATGCTAGTAATTGCGAATTTATAGCTCGTGTAATATGTTTTTCCACAAATACTGGGGTACTGTATGGTCAATGTACAGAACCATGTAATATTGAAAATAATACTACCGATACAGATGATATTTTTCAAGAGCAATCTCAATTATATATCTCGCCCAATCCGCTGCGATCACAAGAAGCTCTGCAAATCAATTATCATTTTCCAAAAGCAACAGAAGGACAATTCTTTGTGGTTAATACTTTGGGGAAAGTGCTATATCAGCAAGCGTTTCAGGCGGGTAGCGCCGAAGGAAGCACCTCTTTGTCCTGGTCGCCGAGTGTAGCGGGCGTGTATTGGTTGGTCTGGCAGGATCATAACGGCGGCAGGCAAGCTTTAAAGTTTATATCACAGTAAACAAATTTTTAATATTACAAAAATAAAAGGCTCGCGAACCCAGTGTTGGCCGGCTTTTTCGTTTTTAAATACGTTTTTTAACAAAAAGATGTTTACTTTTTGCGTAAAAAGTACCAAATTAGAAGTTTGATTTGGCGCAATTTTGTCGCTAATTCTTTTCTTTGTAAATACACCGACCCAATTCGACTGTCATCTAAGATGTTTTACTTGATTAAATTTTGAAAAACAGACAATTACGAACGGTCAATATTTGAATTGTATGTTAGAAGGATATACGTTACCAGTATTTAAGAAGTTCAAATTCCGCGAGCTCAAGGTGTACGCCTCCACTGAGTGGTTGGCGGATAATAAGAAAAAATACCGGCAGGTATTTGATCGATATGAAACGACGTTTATCTATGCGGAACTTTCTTTTTATAATAAACTTTTTGATGAGGATGATTGGGAAATTGATGTGACTTTAAAGTGTTTCGCGCTGAAAAAAGGGAAGAAAGAGCTTTGCTCCTTGCAGTTGAAGAAAAAAGTGAGTAAATACGACAGTGTCGTGTACATCCGAGAAGGTTGGGGTAATAAAAGCGAGGGCGCATTCTGGAAGCGGGGTACGTATTACTGGGAAGCCTGGATCGAGGGGGAGAAAGTAGCGACTAAATATTTTTATATCGAAGATGCCGGGAAAGATGCTTTACCCGGCGAAAGTACTTACGTGGAGGTACAGTCCTTGCGTCTATATGAAGGGCCTTATGATGATGTAATCGAAGATGAACGCCTGTATTACAAGCGATTCAGTAGTGAAGAAACCCGCTATATTTATGTGGAAGTCAGCCTTCATAATTTAAATATCACCAAGCCCTGGCAGTGCGAGTTATTTACTAAATTTTATAACGATGCCCGCGAACTCAAAGGCCAAGTGGTACGCCTTCAACGCATCGAAAAGCGCGACGACCTCATCAAAATCACTGCTGGATGGGGCTCCAATGTAAAAGGCTCCTGGCGACAGGATCGCTACACGGCGGAAATTGTATTCATGGATCGGTTGCTGGCGGTCATTCCTTTTGAAGTAAGCGACGATTTTGAAGAAGGTATTGCCGGAGTGCTGTTGCCCGACCGACAGTCCACCATTGTGCTTTCACCTGAAAATGAGGTGGCGCAGAGCTTCGAGCAGGTAATGACGAAAATGGATGTGTTGATTGGGTTGAACGACATCAAAGTACAAGTGCGCAACCACGCCAAATATATTCAATTTTTGCAACTGCGAAAGGAAAAAGGTTTCGAGGAAAAAGAGGAAATCAACGTCCATTCGGTTTTTATTGGCAATCCAGGTACCGGCAAAACCACAGTGGCAACGATGATGGGGAAGTTGTATCGAAAAATGGGACTGCTCACAAAAGGTCATGTGCATGAAGTGGATCGGGTGGATTTGGTGGGTGAATATATCGGTCAAACCGCGCCGAAAGTGAAAGAAGCGATTGAAAAAGCACGCGGCGGTGTTTTGTTTATTGATGAAGCCTATTCTTTGGCGCGTTCCAATGATGATAGCAAGGATTTTGGGAGGGAGGTAATCGAAATTTTGGTGAAAGAATTGTCCAATGGGCCGGGGGATCTCGCGGTCATAGTAGCTGGCTATCCCAAAGAAATGAAGCATTTCTTGGATTCCAATCCTGGTTTGAAATCTCGTTTTAAATTATATTTTGAATTTCAAGACTACTTGCCGCAAGAATTATCGCAGATTGCTGAATACGCTTGTTTTGAAAAAGGAGTGAAACTAACAAAGGAGGCTAAATCTAAAGTGGACGAGATCATTGTAGATGCTTATCGCAAGCGCGATCGTACCTTCGGGAATGCTCGATTTGTATATGATTTGATCGAAAAAGCCAAGATTAACCTCGGCTTGCGGGTCATGTCTGCTAGCAGCCCGCGTACGTTTGACAAAGAGCACCTTGCCACACTTGAGTACGAAGATGTAGCCAAAATCTATGATTTGCAGGCGCGCGAATTGCCTAATATCCCAGTAGATGAAGCTTTGTTGCAGGATTCACTCAATGAGTTGAATCGCCTTATTGGCATGGACAAAATCAAGGCGCAAATCAATGAATTGGTACGTTTGGTGCGTTTTTACCGCGAAACTGGAAAAGACGTACTCAATAGCTTCTTTTTGCATACCGTTTTTGTTGGGAATCCAGGCACTGGTAAGACAACGGTGGCAAGAATTCTAACTAAAATTTACAAATCCCTAGGTGTACTTGAACGTGGACACATGGTGGAAACCGACCGCCAGGGCTTGGTGGCAGGCTATGTGGGACAAACCGCTATCAAAACGGCAGAAAGGGTGGATGAATCACTCGGCGGCGTACTGTTTATTGACGAGGCGTATGCACTTTCTATGAATACCGGCGGTGGCCAAGGCGATTTTGGTGACGAAGCCATTCAAACCCTGCTTAAGCGCATGGAAGACCATCGTGGGCATTTTTTTGTTTTTGTAGCTGGTTATCCCGACAATATGGAAGCTTTTATGAAAGCGAATCCGGGGCTAAGTTCTCGTTTTGATAAGATTTTGAAATTTGACGATTATAACCCAGAGGAGTTGAGTCAAATTGCGTTGTTGATGCTCTCTGAACAAGGCATTGTGCCGACGCCAGAAGCCGAAGATTATTTGAAAAAATACTTAGTATTTGTGCATGATTATCGGGATAAATATTTTGGAAATGCTCGCACCGTGCGTAGCATTGTGATGGAAGCCATCAAGAACCAGAATCTTCGTTTGTCTTCTACGCCGATCGAAGAACGCGACCATACTTCTACACATATTTTAACTTTAGATGATGTGAGTACCTTCAAATTGGATAAAAATGAAGGGGTTTTCGTCAAGAAAAGTATTGGTTTTCAGCGGCATAGCAGCAGCGGGGGAGAGGTGGCCGGAAGTAGATAGAAGCTATAAGGTTTTTACAATCATCTTATAATTCTTGTATCAAGAAAAGTGAGTTATTATATAAATCTTTATAGGCTTGCATTTCATACCTGTTTTTTCTTAGCGTTTGCCATTTTATCAAACTCCTCAAATACCTCTTTTTGACCATATTTGCTGCATATCGGGCATTGATAAGGATTGTGACCACGCGCTGGGCAGTATTCTCGGCCAAAGTAAATAATTTGTAAATGTAATTTATTCCAGGTTTCCTTGGGGAAAAGCTTTTTTAAATCAGCTTCGGTTTTTTCAACGCTTTTGCGATCACTCAAACCCCAACGCCAAGCCAATCGGTGAATGTGGGTATCCACAGGGAATGCCGGATGCCCAAATGCCTGACTCATTACTACTGAAGCGGTTTTATGTCCCACGCCTGGTAATGTTTCCAATTCTTCAAAAGTCTGCGGTACTTGACCTTGATATTTATTTACTAAAATTTCTGATAAACCTTTAATAGCTTTCGATTTACTAGGCGATAAACCGCAAGGCTTAATAATTTCACGGATTTCATCCGCTGCCAATTTACTCATGGCAACAGGATCATCGGCGCGAGCAAAAAGGATCGGCGTGACCTGATTAACGCGTACATCGGTGCATTGGGCCGATAGCAATACCGCCACCAACAAGGTGTAAGGATCAACATGATTGAGTGGAATGGGTGTTTCAGGATATAATTCGTCCAGAATCCGGGCGATGTCAGCGGCTTTTTCTTTTTCGGTCATTGCAATAAACGCATATTTTTCGATGGTCAAATGCTAAAGATATAATAAAATTTTGGAGTCAAATTCTATCGTATATAACCATAAATCGAAGAACTGCGGGGCCAAGGCTCGAGCAGCTCTTCATTTCATTTTGTAAAATTTGTTTAACTAATATTGCCATCGTCCACCCGGAAAGACACATTACAAATGACACCAAAAGTAGTCACTTTGCCATCTTTTACATGCGCTTTGATGTCTTTTACGTACACGGAATCAACGTTGCGAATGGTTTTGGATACTTCCCTCACCACCGTGTGAATAGCGTCATCAATACTTTTTTCTGATGAGCCGATTACTTCGATTACTTTTACGATAGCCATAATATCATCATTTTAAAGGTTATGTAAAAACTTACCGGCTGAATATAAGGATGTTCAGCCATAAAAGTGAATATTAGTCATAAATTTTGCAAGGAAAGTAACATATAGTTTGTTATATTAATATCAAACTTCAAATCCTTCCTCTTCTAAAATTTTTCCATTCAAACAACGGATAATCCGCGCTGGAAAATGCTCTAAAATCCGGTAATCATGCGTAGCGAAAAGCACGGCAGAATTATTTTGCGAAGCTAATTGCCGCATTAACAGTAATATATCATCACTCGTTTCAGGGTCAAGATTGCCAGTCGGCTCATCGGCCACAATTAAAGCAGGTTTGTTGAGTAAAGCGCGAGCTATGACTACGCGCTGCTGTTCTCCGCCAGAGAGTTCGTGTGGCATTTTATACAATTTATCCGAAAGCGATACCTGCTCCAACACTTCATTTATGCGGCGTTTGATGCTTTTTTCATCGCGCCAACCGGTGGCATCCATCACAAAACGCAGATTTTGATCTACCGTCCTGTCAATCAAGAGGTTAAAATCCTGAAACACAATACCCAATTTCCGGCGGAGCAAAGGAATCGAGCGACGGTCGAGTTTTGCCAGATCATAACCCGCCACTTCGCCTTTGCCTTCGGTGAGCGGGAGCGCAGCGTACAAGGTTTTGAGCAGGCTCGATTTGCCGCTACCCGTTTTGCCAATGAGATAAGCGAATTCACCTTTTGCGATTTTCAGGTTTACATTTTGTAAAACCAAAACCTTTTGCTGATAAATATTGACATCTTTGAGTTGTACAATGAATTGCTGCATAGACCGAACTCCTTTTTTGAACCTGCCAAAATTAAGGATATATTTGAAACTTAAAATCTAATCCATGATGAGTATGAGAACGACTTTAATTTTTCTGATTTTGAGCCTGATTTCAAACATTTTGATTGCTCAAAATACCCGCTTTATTGTTCGGGCAAAAGCCAAAGATGCAAAATTCATAGGCACTTCGCTTGGTAGCGCACTTATTTTGGTGAAAAACGTAGAGACCGATGAAATATTAGCCAAAGGTTTTACGGAAGGTAGCACCGGTAACACGCAACGTATCATGAATACCCCGCATCAACGTTTTGAAACACTTTCAGACGAGCAGACCGCTAAATTTGAAACTACACTTGCTCTTGATGAGCCAACTTTTGTCACTATTGAAGCCCATAGCCCTTATGCCAAGCGAGGCGCGAGAGTTATGGCTTCCACCCAAATGTGGTTGATACCTGGCAAAGACATTATCGGCGATGGTATAGTACTCGAAATTCCCGGTTTTATTATTGATATTTTGCATCCGCATACCCACCGGTATATGAAGAAAGCAGATTTGAAAAATGGAATTTTAAATGTGGAAGCGAATATTGTGATGATGTGCGGCTGTATCATTTCAAAAGGTGGACTTTGGGATGGCAGCAAAATGGAAGTAAATGCGATCTTAAAATTGAATGGAGAAAAGCAAGGTGAATATCCGTTGCAAATTACAGATACCGAAAATTTATTTACAGGAGATATTCCACTTACACAATCAGGCAATTACGAAATTATATTGTATGCCTATGATGCCCGTTCCGGTAACACAGGAGTAGAAAAAGTCAATTTCATTTTACAATAGCATCAAAAAATCTCTTAAGTAGTCGAGTAGTTTTACAGCCAATAGTCGGAAATCAATGAAATTGATAATCAGTTAATTATGAAAATTATTAGCGTTGTTCGAGAATAGGATTTACTAAATCTTTAAGATTTAGTAAATATTTTACTATTAATAAAATAGATGTATATATTTTATTTTGAACAACTTTATTATATGAATTAAATATGCTCGCTCATTTAAAGGTGTTATTGTTTAATATAAACCTGTTTTTTAGACTTAGAATTGAGCTTGCAAAAGCGGAATAATAGATGATGAAGCAGCCGCGAGAGTATGACTTTAGACGTGACAGAACATTATAATAGGACCGATGTATTTGATTTTAAATTAAATACTAATCGAAAGGCCTTGAATAAGCAGGATTTGACATCGTATGGCGTTCGGGGGTTTGATATTTTCGCGACATTATTATAATAACATAAAGCTTTTATAACATGAAAATCACTCGTTATTCCTTCATCCTTGCTGTAATAAGCATTTGGGTATTTCTTTTTAATTCAATTGATACTAAAGCGCAATCTGCCGATTTTTCCAACTTTCGGGGCGGGCCACAGCACCCCGGTTATTATCAAACACAAGGCGTTCATCACAGCCCGCGGCTCAAGTGGAGCTTTAAAACAGAAGGGAGTGTGCAATCCGCACCTGCAATCAAGGGCAACCAAATCTTTTTTGGAAGCGCCGATGGCAATTTTTATGCCGTAGATATTCAAACAGGTACAGAGCTTTGGCGTTTCAAAACCACCGGTTCTATTGCCTCTTCGCCTTCAATAGCAGGCAATTTGGTCTATTTTACCAGCCGCGATCAGCATTGCTACGCCGTAGACACAAAAACAGGGAAATTAGCTTGGAAATTTGATCTTGGTAAAGATATTCCTTACGATTGGGCATTTGATAACATTCTTTCTTCGCCTACCATTCTTGGTGCGATGCTTTATATAGGAAGTGGAGACGGGCACGTTTATGCGCTTGATAGCAAACACGGAAAAGTAAAGTGGAAGTTTAAAACACAAGGTAGGGTACGAAGCTCGGCAGCGGTTGATAAGAATGTTGTGTACATCGGCGATACCGAAGGCTATTTTTATGCTTTGAATGCAGCGAATGGTCAGAAAATATGGGCGTTTGAGACCGAAGGTATAAAATTCAAAAACGATAAATGGGGCTTTGACAGAAAAGCGGTTATTTCTTCACCTGTGCTGACCGATGAATTAGTCATTTTTGGTTGCCGAGATGGATTTATGTACGCTGTTGATCGAAAGAACGGGCATCAAGTTTGGCGTATGGATCACCAAGTTTCCTGGGTAATGTCTTCTCCGGCTATTGCAAATGGGAAGGTTTTTGCAGGTTCGTCCGACGGGCAATTTGTGCAGGCAGTAGATTTGAAAAACGGTCAAGAACTTTGGCGTTTTGAAGCAAATGCAGTTATTTGGTCGTCGCCTACTGTTGTGAATGGAATGGTTTACATCGGTTGTGCGGATAACAAGCTTTATGCTCTGAATGCTGAAAACGGCGAAAAAATCTGGCGGTTTCGCACTAACGCGCGCATATTGGCTACTCCTGTGGTGGCTGAAGGCGTGGTGTATTGCGGTAGTGATGATGGTTATTTCTACGCAATTAGCGGCGAGAGCCAGGCTGACCCTGCTTATGTAGCACCAGAGAAAGCGGTTTTTTGGAAACAAAACGCTGCGCAAGGATTGACAAATACCTTTGAAAATTACGCCAAAGATTATTTGAGTGCCGAAGGATATACAGTATTGGATACCAATGCGATAGAAGATTTTTTGCGAAAGCGCATTCAGGATCGAAAGCCAAGCGTGGTGGTGTTCCCGACGCAATTAATTCCTGCTTCTATCGCAATTGATTCTGTTAATACGCCCTTGATTCGTCAGTATTTGAATGCTGGGGGAAAGGTAGTGCTATTAAATGCCTTGCCAACCTTGGTTTATGTCTATGATCCTGCTACTGGACAACCAGTTGCGATTGATTTTTCAAAAATGGAAGCGATTTTTGGTATTCGATATTATGGCAAGGATACGCGTGGTCATGGCGGCACTTATCATGCAGCGGTCACAGGGGAAGGAAAAAAATGGGGCTTGCGTGGTGGATGGCTCAATCGCTGCTGCTCGCTTGATCCGAAGCAAGTTTCTGCCGTTTTGGCAACCGATGAACGCGGCAATGCCAGCGCCTGGGTGAAAAACTACGGCGGGCGAGAAGGAACAGGCTTGGTGCAATTGCGTTATGTGCCGGAGACGTTGTCGGATATGGCGTCTTTGTTGGCGGCTATTGAATTTGGATTGTAGTATAAATTATATTTTATCCTGAAATATGAGTCACCCCGAATTTTGAGATTCGGATGCCCTACCTGGAGGAAGTAATCCTGAAAAGCTGGGAAAATGGAAGGTTGGAATGCCCTGTATTCCATCATTCCACTTATTCCATTATTCCAAAATATAAGCGGCGCTACGACACAATAGAGGATGCAAAGAAAATTCAGGGTAACTCATATTTTGCTTTATGACAACAATTTGACTGCTATTTCATAACAAAACGGCAGATTGGACGTACCTTTGTGCAAAATTTGCCAATATGAAAAAGATTTATATCGTCGCTGGACTTATGGTTGTGGCAGCAGTGCTTCTGCTGATGAGTACTGCAAAAGACGTGAGCATTTCAGGAACATTTTCGGAGGCTGTTCAGACCCAACAAAAAATGAAAATTACGGGGCAATTGTCTAAGGATAAAGAAATGTATTATAACCCTGAGGAAGACCCCAATTATTTCAGTTTTTATATCAAAGATTCAAAAGGCGATGAACGCAAGGTCGTGTTGCTGGCAAGCAAACCGCAGGATTTTGAACTGTCGGAACAAATCACTGTGACCGGTAAAATGAAGGGTGATGAATTTGTAGCAACCGACTTATTAATGAAATGCCCATCTAAATATAAAGACGAGCAAATTTATGTAAAAAGCGAGAAAGAAGGGTGATTGGAGAACGGAGTGATTAAGCTTTTGAAAATCAGCCTATCACCCTATAAACCAAATAAAATGGATCAAATTAAATATATCGGCGAACATTTATTACCAGGTCAAATTGGGCATTTTGCAATCGTGCTGGGCTTTGTAGCAAGTTTGACAGCAGCAGTGGCGTATTTTTTTGCCACGCAAAGATCAGAAACCCCTCAATTTGAGTCTTGGCGACGCATTGGGCGCAGTGCATTTTTCGCACATGGTGCAGCGGTGTTCGCAGTGATTGGCGTGATTTTTTATGTAATGATAAATAAATATTATGAATATCAATATGCCTGGGCTCACGTATCGGATGAATTGCAGTTCAAGTACATTTTTGCCGCTTTTTGGGAAGGGCAGGAGGGAAGTTTCTTATTGTGGATGTTTTGGCACGTAATTTTGGGTATTTTGTTGATAGCCAGCGCAAAAGAATGGGAATCTCCCACAATGGCAGTGCTGGCACTCGTGCAAGTTTTCATCAATTCGATGCTGCTGGGTATTTATTTTGGAAGCGTAAAAATTGGAGTCAATCCTACTTTATTGCTCCGTGATACGATGGACGCGCCTATTTTTACTAATGCAGATTATGTAAGTTTAATAAAAGGTAATGGTTTGAATCCATTATTACAAAACTGGTGGATGACCATTCACCCACCGACCTTGTTCTTTGGCTTTGCTTCTACCACAATTCCATTTGCTTATGCGATTGCCGGGCTCTGGACAAAAAAACATACCGAATGGCATAAAGCGGTGATGCCTTGGGCTTTGATGAGTGCAGCAATTCTGGGCACGGGCATTGTGATGGGCGGCGCTTGGGCTTATGAAGCGTTGAGTTTCGGTGGTTATTGGGCTTGGGATCCTGTGGAAAATATGTCGCTTGTGCCCTGGTTGATTCTGTTGGCAGGTATTCATACTAATTTGATTGCTAAAAGCACCGGACATTCGATAAGAAGCACCTATGTTTATTATATTTTATCATTTATACTAATATTATATTCTACTTTTTTAACCCGAAGTGGCGTATTAGGAGATACTTCTGTACACGCTTTTACAGAAATGGGATTAGAAAATCAATTAATATTTTTCATCCTCGTTTTCTTGCTTTTATCAGCAATTTTATTAGCAACTCGCTATCGACAAGTACCTATTCCGCCTAAAGAAGAACCAACAGCATCTAAAGAATTTTGGATGTTTATAGGAACATTAATATTATTATTCTCATCTTTAATTATAACAGCTTCCACTTCTTTACCGGTTTATAATAAAATTATGCAAGTTTTTGACCCGACTTTTGAAGGAAGGGTCATTACGGATCAAGTAGCACATCATAATAAATATCAATTGTGGATTGGCGTATTCATTGGACTTTTGTCGGGGGCTACGCAGTATTTGCGCTTCCGCGAAATCAATTTTGCAAAACATTTACGTAAGTTTTTGCTTCATACAAGCATCACATTAGCGATTTCCATAGTATTAACTTTTTTTATAACTCAATGGGTTCAAGCAAAAGCTTGGCAATATTGGCTGCTCTTGTTCTCAGGAATTTTTGCAGCAGTAGCGAATCTTGATTATATTATTACATTTTTGAAAGGTAATTTAAAAATTGGCGGCTCGGCTTTGGCGCACTTGGGCTTTGGATTAATGATTATAGGCATCATGGCCTCCGGATTGAATAAACAATATATTTCTTCTAATCCTTTTGTGATGGAAGGGCTTTTGGAGGGCGCTAATGAAGAAAGCATGGAGCGCAATATCATGTTGTTTAAAGGTACGACCATGTTTATGAGTGGTTATGAAGTAACATATACCGAAGATACCTTGGTGAATTTTACACGAACATTTACTGTTAATTATAAACGCCGTAATAAAGAAGGCAATATTATTGAAGAATTTAATTTATATCCAAATATTTTATACGATAAATCATTTACTAAAATTGCTGCGTCTAATCCTTCGACCAAACAGTACTGGAATAAAGATGTTTTTACCCATATCCGATGGTTGGCTCAGGCGGAAATTGATATGGAATATCGCAAACAACGCGAAGATAGTCTCCATTATCGTTTGTATGAAGCGAATATTAACGAAACATTTAGCTTTTATGATACAGTACGGATCAAAGATCAAGATACATTTGTCTTAAAGCGTTATGATGTACAAGTTGAAAAAATTAATTATAGTCCGAGTAATAATGATTATGAACCGCAACAAGGTGATGTAACAATCGGCGCAACCATTATCATAAAACGGGAAGACGAAGATAGTATTTATACTGCAGAACCCATGCTGGCCGGGCGCGGACAGTTGGTTTACAGCTATCCGGTACAAATTAATGATTTGAGTACCAAAGTGCGATTAAATGATGCCATCTTTAATCGAGCATTTTTATTTGATGAACAATTAGATTATAAAGAATATAATTTAAAGCAAGGTGAGAAAACGACGCTCGAAGATTTGGAAATTGAATTGGTGCAATTAGTGCCACGACCAGAACACCCTGATTATCAGCCACAAGCAGGCGATATTGCGCTTGGTGCGATGTTAAATGTGAAGGCTAAAGATGGTACAGTTTATTTAGCAAAGCCGATTTATTTGATTCGCGGCAATCAGGGCTTGGGCATCAAGGATGCAATACAAAGCCTGGGTTTGAATATTGGTTTTTCAAAATTTGATCCGAATACGGAAACAGCGCAATTCCTTATTGCAAAAGCCGAGCAACCCCAAGATTTCAAAATACCGGTGGAAGTCGCAACCGATTCACTTCGTTCGGATTATATTGTGCTAGAGGCGATTGAATTTCCAGGTATTAATTTTTTCTGGATTGGTACAACGTTGATGATGATTGGTTTGACGGTGAGTATGATGCATCGTATAATGACTCAGAGACGAGGAGGCTAAGGGATGAAGCGACAGGGTGAATTACAGACTATGAATAGGTAAATGGTGAAAAGTAAATGGTAAATGACAAATGGTCAATAATATTAATTGGTGCTGGGAATGTTGGATATCACCTTGGTAAACGGCTGTTTGAGAAAGGTTTACACATTAAACAGGTATTTAGTCGGACTAAAGAAAAAGCCCAAAACCTGGCATCCGAAATTAAAGCTGAGGCTATCACCGATCTTTCTAAAATGGATCCTAATGCCGATTTATATATCCTTGCCGTACACGACGACGCTATTATTAAAACGGCATCTCAATTGCCTCTAAATCAAAAACTTATAACGCATACTTCAGGAAGCACGCCTTCCACTGTTTTACAGCCTTATACTCAGCGTTATGGAATTTTTTATCCTTTGCAAACTTTTTCTATTTCAAAAGAAGTTGATTTTGAGCAAATTCCAATTTGTATTCATGCCAATAATAAAGAAGATGTAATATTCTTAGAAAACATTGCAAAACGGATTAGCTCGAAGGTATATCGTATTAATGATGAGCAGCGCGCAATTCTTCATGTGGCGGCGGTTTTTGTAAATAATTTTACAAATCATTTATTTCAAATTGGATATAATATTTTGGAAAAAGAAAACTTACCTTTTGATTTATTACGTCCGCTTATTCGGGAAACAGCAGAAAAAATTCAAGAGCACTCACCGGCTGGAATGCAGACAGGACCTGCCGTTCGTGGCGACAAAGCAACGATTAAAAGGCACTTATTATATTTAGAAAAATTTCCGGAATACCGATCTTTGTATGATTCATTAACTAAAAGTATTCAAAAATCATAAAAAAATACCTGCCATTAATAAATCTACGGCAGACAAACAATATTACAATATGAGAATCATTGGCTATATAGAACATCCAATTTTGAAAATCACCGTTTTTAAAATGGGCAATAAAATTTCGATCAAATTCGAATCGGGATTATATGAGCAAACCTACAAATTGCGCTCTGGCGAGGCCGTTTCTACTTTAGCAGATGTTGAAAAAATCGTAGATGATACTTTTTGTAACGAGGTTTTACATATATTAAATCAAATGCATTCCATTAAAAATCAAGCGATGATAAGAGCTTTGCCAACAGCACCGCAAGAAGAATTTGAAGAAATTATTTAGTTGCTTATTTTATGCCCTAAAACTATCGCCAATCGACAACTTTTTTGACATTATAATGTTTCAGTGTCAAAATATTTTATTATGTTTGGATTATTCAAAAAAGACAAAGTCAAGGAATTACAAAAGCAGTATCAAAAACTATTAGAGGAAGCTATGCACATCCAGCGCAGCGGTGATATAAAGGGATATGCTTTGAAAATAGCAGAAGCGGAAGAGATTATGAAAAAAATCGAAGAAATGCAAAAGCAGAAGGCTTAGTCATGATTCTCTTTTCCATTGACAGTTACTTTTTTGATTTGCTCTTTATTTTGATTTTGATACCATTGTAGTAAATGATTTTTCAAAAAGCCGCTTAGCACTTCCAATCCTCTTTCAAAATGATGATTATTGTTAATGATGAGGTCCGCTTCATCCTGGTAAGGCTGAATATATTTTTCATAAGTGGGCAAAACATGATGTTGGTAGCGATATAGCACATCATCAATCGGGTAGTTGCGCTCCACTTGGTCGCGGCGGATACGACGGATTACCTTCAGATTATCTTTAGCGTGCAGGTAAATTTTTAAATCTAATAGATTTCTTATTTTTTTAAAATGCAATACAAAAATACCCTCCACTATGATAATGGGTGCTGGGCGGAAAGTCAGCATTTGAGGCTTATTATTTTCATTATTAAACACATATTCTTGACGAACGACGCATTCGCCGTCAAGTAACTGCTTAATATCACGAATAAAAGCTTTTTTATCAATGGATTTTGGCAGGTCAAAATTACAGACCCCTTCCTCGTCGGCTTCTTGTTCGTGGCGCGGCCGATAATAGTCATCTTGTGAGATCACACAGATATCAGTCTCTTTGAATTTCGACCTTAACTGCCGAATGAACGAGGTTTTTCCGGAGCCGCTGCCCCCCGTAATGCCAATAATAAAGCGTTTCATGCTGATTGGTATTTCCGGGACATAAAGTTACGAATTTTGCTTGCAAGAAATGGGATAAGTGTCACTTTTTAAATCTCTCACCACTAATAGTTTGTTTCTTGTTCTTGTTTTCCTACATTTGGTATGTTTTGCACATTTATAAATCTTTTAACATCTGATTAAATGGATTATTTTATAACTATCCTGCGCGGCGTTTTAGGTATAGGCGTTTTAATTTTAATTTGTTATTTATTGAGTGCCAACCGAAAAGCTATTAATTGGCGTTTGGTAGGCTCAGGAATTGCATTGCAATTGGTATTTGCAATTTTGGTATTAAAAGTACCTTATGTAAGTGATTTTTTCGAAGCTATTGCTTCTGTTTTTACTAAAATTATCCAATTTTCGGATAAAGGAGCGAATTTTTTATTTGGCGAAACGATTGTACCCGATCCTGAAAAAACACAAGAATTATTATACGATACAGTCAAAATCGTGAGTAATATTGATACCTCGAAGGTTTTTCAAGTATATGTGGATAGCATCGGTGGAAATGTAATGGTGGATACGCTGGCGCAATCGGATCATGTGATTCAGATGGTAGCACCCAAATTTCAGAATTTGGGATATATTTTTGCTTTTCGCGTACTGCCAACTGTGTTATTTTATTCTGCATTATCATCCGTATTATATTATTTTGGAATTTTACAAAAAATCGTTTATGGCATCGCTTGGGTAATGAACAAAACGATGCGCCTATCTGGACCAGAAAGCTTGGCTGCTGCTGCCAATGTATTCATTGGGCAAACCGAAGCTCCGCTTTTTATTAAACCTTATTTACCGCACATGACGCGCTCTGAAATTTTATGCTTGATGTGTGGAGGTATGGCAACGATTGCAGGAGGCGTTTTTGCTGCTTATGTCGGATTTTTGGGTGGAACTGACCCGGCCCAACAACTCTATTTTGCCAAGCATTTATTGGCGGCATCTTTGATGTCCGCGCCAGCTGCGATTGTATGCTCAAAAATATTACAACCCGAAACCCAGAAAGACGATTATTCGGATGAGCTAAAAGTCACAGGCGAACGCACGAGTAACTTGTTGGATGCGATTGCTACTGGTACAACCGATGGTTTAAAACTTGCCATTAATGTTGGGGCGATGTTACTTGTTTTTACTGGCTTGGTTTATATGTGTAATTATATTTTAGAAAACAGTATCGGAGATTGGACCGGACTAAATGAATATGTACAGAAAGGTACTAATGAAAGATTTTCGGGGTTTAATTTTACTTATTTACTAGGCATTATTTTTGCTCCACTTGCTTGGGTACTCGGCACACCCTGGGCGGATACGCTTGTAGTTGGGCAATTATTAGGGCAAAAAACAGTACTAAATGAATTTGTGGCTTATCTTGATATGGGTAATCTGAAAAATGCAGGAATACTTACTAACCCTAAATCAATTATTATTACATTATACGCACTTTGCGGTTTTTCCAATTTTGCTTCCATTGGCATCCAGATTGGTGGCATCGGCGCATTAGCGCCCGGGCAGCGCCAAACATTAACAGAATTGGGCATTAAAGCTTTAATCGGGGGGTCTATTGCTTGCTTTATGACCGCTGCTATTGCAGCTATGTTACTTTGAATGCGAGTTTTATATTAACTTTTTTAGAAAATCATTCCCAAAGACTTTGCTGATAGGTATAAGGTGTTGTCCGATTTTTAATTGATGACGATCAACCCATTCAATACGCTCAAAAGCAACGATGTATGATTTATGCACACGCATGAAGCTCTGTTTCGGCAATTGCGCTAATGCATCAACAATAGTCATTCGAGCGAGAATTTTTTTATTATTATGTAAATGAAAATTGACATAGTTACCTTCGCTTTGTAAAAACAAAATATCAGATAATGCTATTTTATGTTGAATTGAGCCGCTTTTTATAAAAATAAAATCTTGTTTTTCAGTCGATTGTGTAATTTGCTCAGAAAATGATTTATTTTTCAAATCAAAAAGTTCGTGTACTTTATTTACTGCTGTTAAAAAACGAGAAAATTCAATTGGTTTGAGTAGATAATCGACAGCACTAAAATTATAACTTTCAACGGCATAATCACTATAAGCAGTGGTGAAAATCACCATTGGCTTGGTAACAAGGGATTGAAGAAAATTTATTCCATTTATATCCGGCATTTGAATATCAAGAAAAATTGCATCGATTGGATTTTTTTGTAAATAATCTAACGCTTGTATTGCATTTCGAAATGTTGCTTGTAATTGTAAAAAAGGCACTTTTTCGGCGTGAACTCGAATCACTTCCAGTGCAAAAGGCTCATCATCAATAGCAATACACTTTATCA
>JANRME010000274.1:0-8287 GCA_033761835.1 Saprospiraceae bacterium | reverse complement strand
AGACCCCGATATCTAATATCTAAAAATAATGTATTTTCCGACAATACAAAAAGCGATGGAACTCAAAGAAATTTTCAAAGACCTAAAGGTCGTCGAACTCGCCAGTGTGCTTGCCGGGCCTGCGGTTGGAATGTTTTTCGCAGAATTAGGCGCGACGGTTATCAAAATTGAGAATAAAACCACCGGCGGCGATGTCACGCGTTCCTGGAAAGTGCCAGAGGAGGATTCAGAAAGCGATTATTCGGCTTATTATTGTAGTGTAAACTGGCATAAAGAGATATATTTCTTTGATTTACAAAAATTTGAAGATCAGATATTTGTACATAATATAATAAAAAAAGCAGATATTATAATCAGTAATTTCAAGCGCAGTTCGGCAGAAAAAATGCGGATGGATTATGATTTTTTGAAAACCTTGAATCCTGGTTTAATTTTTGGTCAAATCACGGGCTATGGCGAAAACGATGATACCCCAGCCTTTGATGTAGTATTGCAGGCAGAAGCAGGCTTTTTATATATGACAGGCGAACCAGGGCGCACTCCAGTGAAAATGCCCGTAGCGTTGATTGATATTCTGGCAGCGCATCAATTGAAAGAAGCGATTTTACTGGCTTTGCTCAAGCGACAAATAACAAGAGAGGGGTGTTACGTTTCGGTTTCCTTGTTTGAATCAGCGGTCGCATCGCTCGCGAATCAAGCAACCAATTGGCTCATGGCAGGGCATATTCCGCAGCGCATGGGCACGCAGCATCCGAACATTGCACCTTATGGCGATATTTTTGAAACAAAAGATAATGAACAAATAGTTATTGCAGTAGGTACGGATCGGCAGTTTAAAAATCTTTGCAAGGTATTGAGTATCAATGCTGATGAGCGTTTCTCGACCAATGCAAATCGCGTGAGAAATAGAGATATTTTGATTGAATATTTGCAGCTTGCTTTTCGGCAATTTGATCGCGATGAAATTTTGCAACGTTTCCGTGAAAATGGTGTACCTGCTGCTGCTATTCGCACGATGCCGGAGGTATTTGAACACCCATTAGCAAAAAATATGATATTAGAAGAAATCATGCCGGCTTCGCCTTCGGCAAGCCTATGGCGACCGAAGGATGGACGACTAAGTAGAAGGGTTAAAACGATTGTATTTACTGAGAAATAATTGTATTTTTGAAAAAAATTGACCAATGACCGCTATTTCGGCAACTACCAAAAAATATACACTGGAAGCCTATTTTGAACTGGAGTATACATCTTCGGAGAAACACGAGTACCTGAACGGAAAAATCAAAAACGTGACTTACACTGCTAAACCTCATGGAAAAATTGTTTCCAATTTGCTGCGATTAATTGGCAATTATTTGGAAGACAGTGAATTAGAAGTTTTTGCTGGCGACCGAATGCTATATGTACCGGATTGCAACAAAGTTTATTACCCGGATTTAATCGTGCTGCCGCAGAATGTCGAAACCTATGGTTATCGCGGAAAAATGGAAGCCGATTTGTATCCGGTTGGGGTGATTGAAATTTTGTCGGATTCGACGGAAGATTATGATTATGAGGATAAGTGGCATTGCTATCAAAAGATTTCGACTTTGAAGGAATATATGCTGGTTTCGCAGAAACTTCCTTTTGTACAAGTGTTTCATCGTCAATCAGATAAGGAAGATTGGCTTTACCATTCTGAAGATAAGAAAGAGTCAAGCATCCAATTTGCAGGCTGTTCTTTGGCTTTGAAAGATATTTACAAAAGGGTTAGCTTTCCGCCAGAAACGACTCCAGGCGACGAATCACTTTAACAACCGCGAAAAACAATCCCGATTGAAAAGGCTTTTCTTTTTAATATTATTGATTTTTTTAAATTTTAAATTGCTGTATGCTACGCATATTGTCGGCGGGGAGATGAATTATACTTGCCTTGGTAATGATAAATATGAAATTACGTTGACCATTTTTCGGGATTGCTTTTATGGCGACCCAAATGCCTGGTTTGACAATCCTGCTTCGATCGGTGTTTTTGATACAAACAATCAATTCTTAGGCCAATTTCTCGTGCCATTGGTAGGGAATGATACTTTGAATCCGGTATTGAGTGGCGAGTGCTTTGTTGCGCCGCCGAGTGTCTGTGTGCATACGACGACCTATAGGATAGAAGTGGAATTACCTTTCCGAGCGGGTGGTTATCAACTGGCTTATCAGCGTTGCTGTCGCAATCAAACACTTTTGAATATTGTCAATCCTTTGGCTTCCGGCGCGACTTATGGCGTGACCATTTCTGAAAGGGCTTTACTGGAATGTAATTCCAATCCAAAATTCCAATCCTGGCCACCGATTTACATCTGCGTAGGCGAACCGATTAACTTCGATCAATCCGCGATTGATGTAGATGGGGATTCGATTGTGTATAAATTATGTGAACCCTGGTTAGGTGCAAATCAACAAATACCGAGGCCGCAGCCACCTAATCCGCCGCCATATCAACCCGTGATTTGGCAGAGTCCGCCTTACGGTTTGAATAATATGCTGAATGGTGTTCCCAACGGTGAACCTTTGAAAATTGATTTAAAAACAGGGATTTTGACTGGGACGCCCAATACAATTGGGCAGTTTGTGGTGGGCATTTGCATTGAAGAATATCGAGATGGTGAATTGATTTCCACTACACGCAGGGATTTTCAGTACAATGTCGGTATTTGCGGCAGACCTACTGCTGGTTTTTTCGCCCCAGAAGTGCAATGCGGCGATCTGGAAGTGAATTTTGCGAATGAAAGTGTCGAAACCAATAGTTTTCTCTGGCAATTTGGAGATGGAGCTACTTCCAATGAGCAAAGCCCAAGTTTTACTTTTGCCGATGCTGGAACTTATGAAGTGCGCTTGATTGTTGAGCCCGGCACGGTTTGTGCGGATACTTTTGAACGCTCGATTCAATTATTGCCGGCTACTTTAATACCCGATTTTTCTTTTGATTTTATAGAATGTAATGATTCTTTAACCTTATCAATCCTTGATGCTTCG
This sequence comes from Saprospiraceae bacterium, assembly GCA_033761835.1. Taxonomy (GTDB): domain Bacteria; phylum Bacteroidota; class Bacteroidia; order Chitinophagales; family Saprospiraceae; genus JADJNW01. The sequence goes on along the minus strand of JANRME010000274.1, from coordinate 5,275 downwards.
AGCGATTCTATCTCTGAAATCACCGATTGGGACTGGTTTGTGCAACCTTTGAATCTCCGTTCTAATAATCAAAATCCCATTTTTGTCATTCATGAAAGTGGAAGTTATGATGTCCGCTTGCGCCTGCGCGCCGCCAATGGCTGCGATGCGATGCTTAATAAACCCCTGGAAATCAACTTGATCGAAGAAAACCTGCCGGACTCTTTAGCCGTGTGCCGAGGCGAAGAAATAGAATTGAACCCTAATTTTAATCCTGCTTATAATTATAATTGGTCACCATCTAATAATTTGAGTGATCCAAATATGCCAAATCCATTGGCAAAACCTGATTCTAACACGATATATACGGCTATTATCGCTGATGCAGAAAGCTTCTGTCGAGTAGAACGGCAAGTGCAAGTGCGTGTAGCTGCTGTCATTGATTCGCTTAATGCTTCTGCTGAGCCAGATACAATCTTTGGGCGAGGAACATCACAATTAACGGCGACCTTCTATAATAATCTGATTTACAATTGGAATCCTACTGAAAGTTTAAATAATTCTGATATTTTCAATCCAATTGCCAGCCCAAATATTACAACAACTTATCAAGTGACTACCCGCACTGCCGATGGTTGTTTGAAAAATGCCTTGGTTACAGTGGTGGTAATGAATTCGCTTTGCGAAGAGCCTTTTATTTTTATTCCAAATGCCTTTACCCCCAACGCTGATGGCGTAAATGATGTCTTTAGAGTCAGAGGCAATCATATTGGGGAGTTTTATGTAGCTATTTATAATCGCTGGGGCCAGCGGGTTTTTGAATCGCGCGCGCCCGAAGATGTTTGGGATGGCACTTTTAATGGTGAACAATTGCCACCAGATGTTTATGGTTACTATGTCGAATTGCGCTGCTTCGATGAAAGCAGTTTTGTCAAAAAAGGCAATTTGACGCTAATTCGCTAAATAAAGGTTGATCTTTTCATTAAAACGGATTTTATTTGTAAACGTCATCATAATCCTTCAAGACCTATGAAAAAACTTTACTCCTGTTTCATTTTTACATTGCTGTTTGCTCCAACTATTTTTTGGGGACAAAATGTCATCACCAAATGGGGCAAGGTTTCCGATGATGAATGGAAATTGACGCAATGCAATTTTGATACTTCCGCTTCAGCAATTATTTTATTTGATGTGGCTTATATTCATTTTAATGGTGGTTCAGCACAAATTGATCGGCATCGGCGCATCAAGATTTTGCGAACAGATGGCATCGAATATGCTAATTTGGTATTGCCTTATGTTTATCAAAATGGTCGAGAAAATATTACAGATATAAAAGCGCAAACGATCAATCCTGGCGAAAACGGCAAGCCACAGGAAATTCCGGTCGAAAATAAACAGGAATTCCAGAGCAAAGTTGACGAATACTGGGCACAAGTGAATCTTGCTTTCCCCGCGGTGCGCCCTGGCAGCATTATCGAGTATCGGTATTCTTTTCATACCCAAAATATTTATTTTCTTAAGCCCTGGTTTTTTCAAAATGAATTGCCCACCGTTTACAGCGAAGTCAGTGTAGAAGTGCCGTCTTATTTATCTTATAATATTCTGAAATTTGGCAAAATGCTCAAGCAACTACCGAGCCAGACAGATCAGAATAAATGGAGTTTGAATCGGATACCAGGATATAAATCTGAAAAATTTGTATTTCATCCTGAAGATTATGCCGAACAAATTCAATTTCAATTACTTAGCTATAATCGAACAAATACTTCGAATTTATCGGGCGGGTATGAAACGGTGAATGTATTGGAAAGTTGGGACAAACTCGGTGAAGATGTATTGACCGAATGCAACGCTTATTTAAATCGTGACAAAGGACTGCAAAATATACTCGAAAATATTGTGCAACCTTCTGATAATACAAAGGATAAAGCTCGAAAAATTATACAATATGTTCATGAGCAATTTGCCTGGAATAATTATTGGAGCATCCGCCCTTCCCAATCTTTCAACTCGTTTGAAAGCAGCAGAAAAGGCAGCACCGCTGAAATCAATTTATTGCTAATTGGTTTATTGCGGGAAGCAGGCTTGGAGGCAGATCCAGTCATGGTAAGTACACGTTTTCATGGCAAAGTAGTCAAATCCTTTCCTTTGCTCAGTCAATTCAATAATCTGATTTGTCGGGTTGTGCTGGATGGGGAGACTTACTTTTTGGATGCCGCATTGGATCAAGGTATGCAGCCGGCATTGCTGTTGGCAAAAGAAAACTTGAATTTTCATGGATTTTTATTGCGAAAAGGTCAGTTTGACTGGATTGAAATTGAAACCAAAAATATTACCAGAAGGAATACTATTGTGACGATTGATTTGGCAAAAATGACCGGTGAATTGCGTTTCAAAAATGAAGGCTACGCCGCCGGAGACTTGCGCCGCGCCTGGCATCAAGCCAACAACAATGCAGAAGCCTTCGCGACCAAAGCCCCGGAAATAGGAGAGGAGCAACTTAAATTAGACGAGCCAATACCGAAAGCTTTAGAGGAGCGCGAAGAGCCGTTTGAAGTGAGCTATCAATTCCCGCTGGAGCTTGCTGATGAAGGTTTTGTCTACTTTAGTCCCTTGACTTGGAGCAATTTTGCAGAAATCCCATTCAAAGCCAAAGAGCGCTCTTTTCCAATAGAATTTGATTATCCTTATTCTGATAATATGCTGATTACGATTCATTTACCGGAAGGATATTATGTAGAGAGCAAACCTGATAATAAAAGTATTGCTTTGCGATATGCTGATGATGAAGGCAGGTTTATTTTTAATATATCCGAGGTCAACGGCAAATTGATCATCAGCAGTAAAGTGGACATTAAGCAACCGATTTTGGCTGCGGAAGGGTATCCTTTTGTAAAGGCATTTTTTGAGCAAATTCATGCAAAATTGAGCGAAGTGATTCTTATCAAAAAGCGCTAAAATAGAAGACTTATTTAGGCGTTTAAGCTTTATCCTAAAAACCTTATTCAACCCGAAACATGAGGTATCGAAAGCGATTATTCATCTTATATATTTTTATACTTTTGGTGTCTGCTGCAAAAGCACAAATGCGCATAGGCGTGAGTGGTGGCGGAGGTTTGGATGGCACTGTAAGCATCAGAGCCGCTATTCCGATTGAAATTCCTATCAATAAAGCACTCAGCATTCAATCGGGCGTGGTATTTCAAAAACGACACAACCCGCAACTCTTGCCAGGATTGGGCTATGAACATGATTACCGGCAGCCGACCATTGCTTACCTCGGTATTCCAGTACTCTTAAAAGCGCGACTCGATATGCACTCGTTTTGGGCGTATGTGTTGACGGGGCCACAAGTGGATTATGGACTTTCTTTCTCAGCTACTTATTTTGAAGATGGATTTTTTGGTTATGAAAAATTAGATTTTGAAACATTTCAAGTGGCGCGATTGGACTTTGGAATGAATATTGGCGCAGGTTTTGAAAAAGAGATTAGTAATAATTGTAAAATTTTTGCAGAATTATTACTAACATTTAATTTTCGTGATATTGACAAAAGCGCAACCTACGAAGTATTTAACGAAAGCCGCATTTTTAATCTTGGATTTTTGCTGCCTTTGCATCGCTGAATAGCATATTCTCTCATCTTGCCATGTAATTATATTGAATTTTTCAATAATTGTATTATTTTCACTTTTCAACCAAAACGATTGACTAATGGCACGTCTATCCTCGCTATTCTTATTACTGGTACTTCTTTATAGTTGTAAAGACGCAACCGATACTTCCAAAAATAATACGAGCGATCCTTTCGCAAATGCAAAATGGGTGGACTTGACTTACGCTTATGATGAGAATACGATTTATTGGCCAACAGCAGAGCGCTTTCATTTGGACACCGCTTTTGAAGGGATGACCGACAAGGGTTATTATTATTCGGCTTATCAATTTTGTATGGCGGAACACGGTGGCACACACCTGGATGCGCCGATACACTTTACAGAAGGGCAGCGCTCAGTCGATCAAATTCCTGTGGATCAGTTGGTTGGAGCAGCAATTCTAATAGATGTCTCAGAACGCGCTTTGGCAAATCGGGATTATTTGGTGAGTGTTGCAGATTTTGAAGCTTGGGAAAAAGCAAATGGGCAATTGCCAGAAGATGCTATTGTGCTATTGCGCACCGGTTATGGGCGCTATTGGCCTGATCCTGAGCAATATATGGGTACAGCGGAGCGCGGCGATTCGGCTGTTGCAAAATTGCACTTTCCAGGGCTTGATCCTGTTGCTGCGCAATGGTTGGTGGACAATCGCAAGATCAAGGCAATCGGCTTAGATACACCCAGCATTGATTATGGGCAATCAACGCATTATGAAAGCCATCAAATCCTATTCAAAGCCAGCATTCCAGCATTTGAAAATGTCGCCAATTTAGATCAGTTGCCTGTTACTGGCAGTCATGTGATTGCATTGCCAATGAAAATAAAAGGTGGTAGTGGTGGGCCGCTGCGGATTGTGGCGATGATGGATTGAAGTAGTGGTTTTTACGGAAAGCGTATTTAATGTTATATTACTGTACATAAGCGTTAAAAATTTAAAATATCTTTAATTTTTTTTTCAATATCTGACCAGAATATATTGTTATCTTCAAAGTAAATTTCTTCTATATTAGAGTAAAGCGGCTTAGTTGGGAATTCATCTAACCTAAAAAACAAAATTTTTTTATTAGCTTTCTGGCAATAAGTTATTTCATTGTCGACCCAATCAGATTGGTGAGCATTTGTTGACCATAAAACGATTAATATTTGACAAACTTCCAAATTTCTATTTATTTCATTAGTCCATTTCTCTCCAGATTTTTTTTCAGTATCTAAAAAAGCTGAAATTTTTTTCTTTGTCAAAAAATCATAGAACTTATTTGCTACAGTACTATCTTTCCTTGAATAAGAAATAAAGACTCGATTTTTTTGTTCATCACTATTCAAATTAGGAGAGAAGTTATGATTATTATTTTTCAATCCTTTTATAAAAAGCTTTAATTCCTGTAAATTTTCAAATTTTTTTGTGCAAAAGGTATGAATTTTTTCTATTAATTTAATATCTTTTTCATTATTTTCATCTTTACCACATAGGACATAAAATTTCCATAATTTTTTATGTAAACGCTTAAGTTGATTTATAGAATCACATTCTATGTAGACATCTCTAGATAATTCATTAATATTATATATTTGAAGATTGTTATTAACTACTAAAAAATTGCTAATGTCAAAGCCATACATGTCACTATTATGACAAA
>JANRME010000273.1:0-28007 GCA_033761835.1 Saprospiraceae bacterium | reverse complement strand
GATGCCACCGTTTTGCTCACCGGCGAAACGGGTACTGGCAAGGAGATTTTTGCGCAAGCCATTCACAATGCTTCTCAAAGAACGAACCAGCCTTATATTGCATTGAATACCAGTGCTTTCAGTCGGGAAATTTTGGAAAGTGAATTGTTTGGTCACAAGGCGGGCGCTTTCACGGGTGCGCTGCGCGATAAAAAAGGTCTGCTCGAAGAAGCGCATCATGGCACACTATTTTTGGATGAAATTGGCGAGATGTCATCTGATTTGCAAGCAAAATTATTACGCGTTTTAGAATCTGGAGAGTTTATCAAAGTCGGCGAAACCAAGCCACAAAAGGTGGATGTACGCATCATCGCTGCCACGAACCGCCATTTACAGGAAGAATCAGAGAAGGGAAATTTTCGGCTGGATTTGTATTACCGGCTTTCTGCTTTTCAAATTCAATTGCCTTCGCTCAACGAACGTCGCCGCGATATTCCAGCGCTTGCACAATATTTTCTTACCTTTTTTAATAATAAACTAAATAAAAAAGTAAATAAAATGGATGCTGCTTTTATTGAGAAATTGCAACATCATAATTGGCGGGGCAATGTGCGCGAATTGCGTAATGTGCTGGAGCGCGCCTGCATTCTTGCTGATAATGAAACCTTAACACTTGAACATTTACCTTTAGATATTCAATTTGAAACTTGGAATCCGCATCAATCTGCTCCTTCCTTCGCCATTTCTGAAATGGAAAAACAGCATATCCGCAAAGTACTCGCCTACACGGAAGGTAATAAAACCAAAGCTGCGGAATTATTAGGCATTGGCTTGACAACATTATATGCAAAAATAAAAGAATACGGCATTTCTGGATAAAGCAAGGCTCACCTATTAACTACTGCGTTTCATCTTTTACCTTTTACATTCTGCATGATTTTTCCATTTCTGCATGGTAAGTCCTTCATACTCTATTTTACAACCCATTCAAAATAAAGCATTTAGCATTAAAAATTAAAATTGGCATTCCGTTGGCATGATGGATTATAAAAACTGAAAACAATGGAAATCTTAGTCATTCTTTTCTTGCTTGTTGCAGGTTTGTGCTGCTTCTGGCTCTTTTTTAAAACAATTGACTGGTTCGAAAAAATTTAATTAGCAAGGCTGATAATGTAAGATAAAGTCAAGTATGGCTTATCGGTACATCAGTAAATTAGCAAATCAGTAAATTAATTTATCATGTTTACAGCCTTATTCATTCTTTGTTTACTCGTATTCGGGTATTTAGTATATGTATTAATAAAGCCGGAAAAGTTTTAAAAGAGCTGCAAGACTTTATAAACCTCTTATTGCTTGCTGCTACTGGCTTGTTGCCAAAAATTAAAAAATCATGAATACTGAATTGTTAGGAGTTATTACTACTTATTTACTTTCTATAATGTTAGCGTATCCGCTAGGACGGCACATCGCCAAAGTATATAAAGGCGAGCGCAACTGGATGGACTTTATGGCGCCACTAGAACGCCTGATTTTGCGCTTTAGCGGCGTGGATGCACAACGGGAAATGAACTGGAAAGACTTCCTTAAAGCACTACTGACCATCAATTTGGTGTGGTTTGTCTATGGCTTTTTTATGCTGCTATTTCAAGGAAAACTACCGTTCAATCCTGACGGAAATCCAGGAATGACGCCAGATTTGGCATTTAACACCGTAATTAGTTTTGTTGTCAACTGTAATTTGCAGCACTACTCTGGCGAAAGCGGCTTGACTTATTTATCACAAATTACAGTTATTATGTTTTTCCAATTTGTCAGTGCGGCGACGGGAATGGCAGCATTGGCAGGGCTTTACAGAGCCTTGCGCGAGCAAACCTCTGGCACGATCGGGAATTTTTATGATTATTTTGTAAAAAGTCTTACCCGAATATTACTTCCGTTGGCTATTGTTGTCGCTACCATTTTAATTTTTAACGGTACGCCGATGACGTTCGACGGCAAAGAAACCATTACCACCCTGGAAGGTAATGAACAAGCCATTTCACAAGGCCCGGCAGCGGCGATAATTGCTATTAAACAATTGGGAACCAATGGCGGCGGCTATTTCGGTGTAAATTCTTCTCATCCGCTGGAGAACCCAAATTATTTGACTAATATGGTTGAAATCATTGCTATTTTATTAATTCCTATTGCAATGGTTTTCGCATTAGGATTTTACCTCAATCGTAAAAAGCTGGCATGGATTATATTTGGTGTAATGACTTTCTTTTTTTTAATTTTTGCCGCCACTTCTATTTACTTTGAAGTAAATGGAAATCCTGCCATTACAAAAATGGGGATTAGCCAACCGACTGGTAGCATGGAAGGAAAGGAAGTGCGATTTGGTCCGGCGGCTTCGGCACTGTGGGGCATTGCGACTACCTCCACCAGCAATGGTTCGGTGAATGCCATGCACGATAGCATGACACCCATGAGTGGCGCGATGCAAATGCTTGATATGATGATAAATGCTTTGTACGGCGGGGTCGGTGTAGGATTACTCAATTATTATATTTTCTTGATTGTCGCGGTGTTCATCAGTGGTTTAATGGTGGGGCGAACGCCGGAATTCCTAGGTAAAAAAGTAGAAGCCCGTGAAGTAAAAATTGCAGCACTTATTACATTATTAAGTCCCTTACTCATCATGGGCGGCACGGCTATATCAAGTTATATTTTTGTAAATTATCCAGAAGCAGCATGGACGGTGCAACCGGGCAACTGGCTCAATAATCCTGGTTATCATGGTTTTAGTGAAATGTTATACGAATACACTTCGGCAAATGCCAATAACGGTAGCGGTTTTGAAGGATTGGGAGATAATAATTTCTTCTGGAATTTTACTACTGGTATCATATTAATTTTGGGAAGATATTTACCCATCATCGGTCCAGTGGCGATTGCCGGTTTATTGGCACAAAAGAAATACATCCCGGAAAGTGCAGGGACGCTGCCAACGGATTCGGTGACTTTTGGCGCTATGACTTTCGCGGTGATTGTTATCATTACTGCATTGGCGTACTTCCCGGCATTGGCGCTGGGACCGCTGGCGGAGTGGCTTGGAATGTGAGGGTTATTGGTTATCGGTGAGAGGTTATCAGTGAGACGGTACACGTTAGGCGTGTCCTTTCACCTCTCACCTCTCACTGACTACGTTTCTCGACATGCTTGATTAACCCATAGATTGTTTTGCCGATTCTGTCCAAATCTTGAATGAGTTCTTGGCATAGGTTTTCGGAAAGGTAGCCTAACGATTTAGAAAGTAGAATTAACGTATCCAATTCGGACGCAGAACCTAATGAAATATGCAAAAATTGAATGAATTGTTTATCAGTGTGACGGGCAGCTCCTTCGGCAATATTGACTGGAACAGAAACAGCAGCGCGTCGAATCTGAGAGGTCATACCATATATTTCTTCTTTTGGGAAGGATTTGGTCAGTTCGTAAACTTTTTGTGTAAACTGAAAACTGAGTTTCCACGCATCTAAATTTTGATGTGGTTTCATATTATAACTGTGTAAATTATGAGTAAAGACAAAAAGAAGAAATTATTTGAACGGTCGCAGGTAATCGAGGCAATCAAACAATCATTTGTCAAACTGAACCCAGCCGTTCTTATCAAAAATCCAGTCATGTTTGTAGTCTGGATAGGCACTTTGGTAATGGTCGTCGAGACGATTCGCACGGCGATTGCATCAGAAGCATCCGGCAGTTTTGTTGGGTACAACTTACTGATAACCATCATTTTATTATTAACTATCCTATTCGCCAATTTCGCCGAAGCCATCGCCGAGGCACGTGGGAAAGCGCAAGCAGAATCCTTGCGCAAGACACGTGAGGAAACGCCTGCGAAAAAGGTGATCGTCGAAAAAAGTGGCTTTGACGTGCCAACCCAACTCGTTAGCTCTTCACAACTTCTTCAAGGTGATGTGTTTATTTGCGAAGCGGGCGACGTCATTCCGACCGACGGTGAAATCGTGGAAGGGCTTGCCAGTATTGATGAATCCGCGATTACCGGCGAATCGGCTCCCGTTATCCGCGAAGCGGGTGGCGATAAAAGCAGTGTAACGGGCGGTACCAAAGTGCTGTCTGATAGAATTAAAGTATTGGTCACCACGCAACCAGGCGAATCCTTTCTGGATAAAATGATTGCATTGGTAGAAGGAGCTTCGCGCCAAAAAACGCCAAACGAAATTGCGCTGACGATTTTGCTGGCAAGTTTTACGCTCATTTTCGTCATCGTGTGCGTCACGCTCAAACCTTTTGGCGATTACGCAAATACACCGATTACGATTGCAGCTTTTGTGTCACTGTTTGTGTGTTTGATTCCTACTACGATTGGGGGCTTGTTATCTGCAATTGGCATTGCCGGAATGGACCGAGCTTTACGTGCCAATGTAATAACCAAATCAGGTAAAGCCGTAGAAACGGCGGGCGATATTGACGTGTTATTATTAGATAAAACGGGAACCATTACAATTGGTAATAGAAAAGCGACGGGCATTTATCAATTAAGCAGCATTTCTGAAAAGGATTTTATGGAAGCCTGTGTACTTAGTTCATTGGCAGATGATACGCCAGAGGGCAAATCTATTATAGAACTGTGTAAGCGCCTGGATGGTAAAAATGAACTATCCGATAAGGCTTATGCCGAAACTTTCCATCAGAATGGTTTGATTGCGAATTTTCAAAAATTTACTGCTGAAACCCGCACCAGTGGCGTGGATTTGACAGACGGAATCCGCATTCGCAAAGGCGCGCAAGATACGATTCGCCGTATTGTCGAACAGGCTGGCAATGCCTTTCCACGCGAAATTAGCGACCAGGTTACCCGCATCTCCTCCGATGGCGGTACCCCCCTCGTAGTGGCAAAAAATGAATATGTAATAGGTGTAATAGAATTGCAGGACATTATAAAACCGGGCATCAGCGAACGTTTTGAACGCTTGCGCAAAATGGGGGTAAAAACGGTGATGGTAACGGGAGATAATCCTTTGACTGCCAAGTATATCGCTACAAAAGCAGGCGTGGATGACTTCATTGCCGAAGCCAAGCCCGAAGATAAAATGTCGTACATCCGCAAGGAACAATCCGGTGGTCGCCTCGTAGCAATGATGGGCGATGGCACGAATGACGCGCCTGCCCTCGCGCAAGCGGACGTGGGTGTAGCCATGAACAGTGGTACGCAAGCCGCCAAAGAAGCAGGAAATATGGTGGATTTGGACAACGACCCCACCAAATTAATCGAAATCGTGGAAATCGGGAAGCAATTGCTCATGACGCGCGGTACGCTCACCACCTTTAGCATTGCGAATGATGTTGCTAAATATTTTGCGATTGTACCAGCCCTTTTTATGTCAAATATTCCATCCTTACGTACTTTGAATATCATGGATTTGCAAAATCCTGAAAGTGCGATTCTGTCGGCTGTAATATTTAATGCGATTATTATACCTTTATTAATTCCATTAGCGCTGCGTGGCGTGGTGTACAAACCCATTGGGGCTTCGGCATTGCTTCGTCGAAATCTGTTGATTTACGGCTTGGGTGGGATTATTATACCATTTATTGGGATTAAATTGATTGATTTGGTGGTAGGATTATTTATGTAAAGCTAATCATCATAATGACCATGACGCTATGCAATAATTATAATTTCTTGTTCTATACGGTAAATCAAACGATGTTCGTCATTGATTCGGCGACTCCAGTAACCAGACCAGTTGCCTTTCAAGGGTTCTGGTTTGCCGATACCTTTGAAAGGATCACGGCTAATGTCTTTGATAAGATCATTAATGCGATCAAAAATACCCTTGTTATTTTTGCTCCATTCTTTGTAATCTTCAAAGCAATCTCCGTCAAATTGAACTTTTTTCATGGGCGAGACAAAGATTCGGCAAATTCTTCGAATTCTTCCATCGTGAAAAGCACTTGATTTTCATTGTTTTTGATATTGTCGATAGCTGTATTCAATCGTTGAGCATATTCTTCCTGGGTCTGCTCGTACAAATAGGCTTTAGGATGAGAATCCTGAACGCTGATGGTAATTTCAACATTTTTGTTTTCACCAAACATACGCTTGATGTTATCTACTAATTCGTTCGTCAGTTCCGATGGCTTGATTTTAATGACTGCTTCCATTCCAAATTCTTTTAAACAAATTTAATGCTTTAATTATGAAAAACCACATTCTTCCCGCTATAAAAATGACGCTTATCTCTCTGGTGATTTTCTCTGGCGCTTATCCGCTGCTGATGTGGGGCATCGCTCAAGTAACGAGTCCGAACAAAGGCAAGGTCGAATTGGTACAAAACAATGGCAAAGTTGTGGGTGGCGCTATTGTCGGACAAGCCTTTACAAGCAATCGTTATTTCTGGGGTCGCCCTTCCGCAGCGGATTATAATGCGGCTGGTTCGGCAGGTAGTAATAAAGGTCCGTCAAACCCTGATTATCTGGTAGTTGTGCAAACAAGAATTGATACTTTTGCAATGGATAATGCGATTGCCCAAACTTCCAACATTCCAGCGGATGCGGTGACGGCTTCAGGAAGTGGACTCGACCCACACCTTAGTAAACAAGCGGCTTTGCTGCAAATTTCGCGTATTTCTAAAGCACGTAATGTAGAGGAAGCCACCCTCCGTCGCCTCATTGACGAGTACACCCAAGGCGCTTTATTCGGTTTATTCGGACCGAAAGATTATGTAAATGTTTTGGAATTGAATATTGCATTGGATAATTTGTAATAGTTGTGTTCAGGTGTTCAGGTATTCTTGTGCTCATCTACACGTGGTGCGGGCAACACGAACACTTGAACACATTAACACCTGAACACAACTAAATAAAACCAAATTAAAATGAAAACTATTATTGCAACCTTAGCTTTAACCATTTTTTGTAATATTATAATAGCGCAGCAAGATTCTATCACCATTGCTGCGCCCAACAGATTAACCTTTTCTGGTTATTTAGAACCTTATTATAGCTACGATTTTAGTACTCCTGATAATCATTTAAAATCCAGTTTTTTATATAATTATAATCGGCATAATGAATTTAATTTAAATCTCGGTTTTATAAAAGCGACTTATACATCTGATAGATTAAGAGGCAATCTTGCGCTTATGACGGGTACGTATGCCCAATATAATTTGGCTGCCGAGCCGGATGTGCTGCGTCATATCTTTGAAGCGAATGCCGGTGTGAAATTATCAGAAAACAATGAAGTCTGGCTGGATGCTGGAATCATGCCTTCGCATATCGGTTTTGAAAGTGCGATTGGCAAAGATAATTGGGCATTGACGCGAAGTTTGGTGGCGGAAAATACCCCTTATTACGAGGCAGGCGTTCGGCTTTCTTATACTTCCAGGGGCAAAAAATTATATTTGGCAGGTTTGATTTTAAATGGTTATCAACGTATTTTCCGGGTGAATAGCAACAACACTCCGGCATTTGGCGCACAAATTACCTACAAGCCCAGTAGTACTGTTACCTTGAATTATAGCAATTTTTATGGGAATGACAAGCCGGATTCTTTAAAACAATGGCGATTTCATAATAATTTTTATGGTATATTTCAACTCACTGATGCAGTAGGACTTATACTAGGTTTTGACATAGCGACCGAGGAAACGCTCAAAGGCGAAAACAATTATAACATCTGGTACACACCGGTGGTGATTGCGAAATTTGGTCTCAGTGACAAAGTCAGCTTGACCGCGCGTGCGGAATATTATTCGGATGAAGACGGTATTATTATTGCCACGGGTACATCCAATGGCTTTAAAACATTTTCTTATTCGTTGAATGCTGATTATCAATTTACTTTAAATGCATTATTTAGAATCGAAGGACGTGGCTTAAACAGTGAAGACGAAATTTTTATTTTAAATAATAAGCCGTCAAAAAACAATTATTTTATTACAACCAGTTTAGGTATTTCTTTTTAATGGTAAGAGGTAAAAGGTGAGAGGTAAGAGGCACATATTACCCCTCCCCTCTTACATTTCACTTCTCACCTCTCACGAAATCAGAACATGGAAGACGAAAGGTCCATACGAGCGAAAACTTTTTTACAGCAAGCCCAGACAGAATCGCGCGGCAAGCTCAAGATTTACATTGGTATGAGTGCGGGCGTGGGCAAGACCTATCGTATGCTACAGGAGGCACATGATATGTTACTAAATGGAGTGAATGTAAAAATCGGCTTTGTTGAAACACATGGGCGCAAAGAAACCTTGGCAGCCTTGGAAGGTTTGCCTTGTATTCCACGCCGGGAAGTATTTTATAAAGGGAAGTTATTACAAGAATTGGATGTAAATGCAGTTTTGATATTACATCCTGATTGGGTAATTATTGATGAGTTGGCGCACACGAATATCCCCGGAAGTAAGAATGAAAAGCGCTGGCAAGATGTAGTGGATGTACTAAATGCCGGGATTAATGTAATAACAGCAGTAAATATTCAACATATTGAAAGTATTAATGATGAAGTAAGAAAAATAACGGGCATAGATGTAAAAGAGCGCGTGCCGGATAAGTTTTTACAAATGGCAAATGAAGTGGTGAATATTGACCTCACGGCGGATGAACTCATTAATCGTTTGCGACAAGGCAAGATTTACGATCAATCAAAAATTCAACAAGCGCTTACTAATTTTTTCCAGCCGGAGAAAATATTACAATTGCGTGAATTAGCGTTAAAAGAAGTTGCTACACAAGTTGAAAGAAAAGTAGAAACAGAAGTGACTCGTCCTCATCAACTTAGGCATGAGCGATTTTTAGCTTGTATTTCCAGTAATGAAGAAATTGCCCGCAAAATCATACGTAAAACAGCACGTTTATCTAATTATTATCATAGCGATTGGTTTTTATTATATGTACAAACACCCAAAGAAAGTGCAGCTAAAATTCCATTGGCTACGCAACGGCATTTGATTAATAATTTTAAAACAGCAACAGAACTAGGCGCAGAAGTCATTCAGATACAGGCAAATACAGCGCACACTGCCTCCATTGTAAAAGTAATTGCAGATACCGTACAAGAAAAAAATATTACAACTATTTGTATTGGCAAACCTCATTTCAACCTATGGGAGCGATTATTTGGTACGAGTTTGTTTAATCAACTTTTAAAAGCATTTTCAGATAAGGATATAGATATTATCATTTTATCGTGAATATTATAAAAATGCAATTAAATCTTAAACAAAAAATTACAGTCGGCATTTTATTTCTTTTCTTTTTACTGCTGCTCACCGGTGGTGTGTGCATTTATTATCTGGTGCAATTGCGCAATGATGCCCGTATTATATTAAAAGATAATTATGAGTCGCTGGAATTTTGTCATGGAATGCTCCGCCAATTGGACAGTTTGGCAATTTCTCCGCAAGCAGCAATATCAAAATTTGATGCTTTTTTACAAAAACAAGAAGTGAATATTACAGAATCGGGTGAAAAGGAGGCAACCGCAGCCGTGCGTAATGATTTTAATAAATTACAAAACAACCAATTCCAGAATTATACTTTAATTGATTCCATTCAGGAAGATATTCAGCTTATTTTACAACTCAACATGATTGCCATTGAACGTAAAAACGAGCAAGCCGAAGCTACGGCAGATCAAGCGCTTATTTACATCTCTATCATAGCAACCTTTATTTTCTTTATTGCACTGGGTTTTATTATTAATTTTCCGGGTTATATTGCCAATCCTATTATCGAGCTTACGCAAGGCATTCGCGCCATTGCAAATAAACATTATGACCAACGCATTCATCTTGATACGGAAGATGAACTCGGAGAAATGGCACGTGCATTTAATACTATGGCACAAAAACTAAATGAATATGAACATAGTAATCTGGCGAAGATTCTATTTGAAAAATCTCGTGCAGAAGCAGTGATTAATAGTCTTCAGGATGCAAGTATTGGGGTGGATAGCAATCATATTGTACTTTTTGCAAATGAGCCAGCATTACAATTACTAAATATGACAGCCTCAGAAATGATAGGCAAATCGGCACCTAATGTCGCTGTGCATAATGATTTATTCCGATTTATTTTAGATAATAATCAGTCGGCTACTTTTAAGATTGTATTAGATGGAAAGGAAAGTTTTTTCATTCGAGAAAAAAATCATATCATAAAAGATCAGGTAGAATTGGGTATTGTTTACACTTTAAAAAATATTACAAGCTTTCAGGAAAAAGATATTGCTAAAACCAATTTTCTTGCCACCATTTCGCACGAACTCAAGACGCCCCTCGCCTCTACTGATATTGGTTTAAAATTATTAGAAAATAATAAAACCGGACAACTGACTGAAAATCAGCGTGAAATTTTAGAGGATTTAAAAAAAGATAATCAACGTTTAATAAAATTGGTGAGTGAATTATTAGATGTAACGCAAGCTGAGGCTGGTAATATTAATTTAAATATTGGGAAAGTGGACGTGCGGGAGGTCATTCTGTATGCTATAGAGACCGTCAAAAATCAAGCGAAAGAAAAGGGCGTATCCATTGATGTGCAAATACCAGAAAATGCGCCCCGCATCAAAGCGGATAGAGAAAAAGCCGCCTGGGTATTGGTGAATTTGCTCTCTAATGCTATCCGTTATTCACCTGAAAAAGAAACGATTACAATTATGATAGCTGAACAAGATGGCAAAGTGCGTGTCGAAGTAAGCGATAAAGGCCCCGGCATTCCGATACAATATCGCAACAAAATTTTTCAGCGTTTTTTTACTATTCCAGGCCAAAAACAAGGGAGCGGCTTAGGACTTTCTATCTCGCGCGAATTTATGGAGGCAATGAACGGCAGTATTCGTATAGAGGATAAGGCAGGAGGAGCTACCTTTATGATAGAATTTTTAACAACGAACAATACCTAACGGTTTGTCTCGCACATTTGGCTTAACAACGCATCAAATAGCATTTACAAGACAATTTCTTTGAAAGCCTTTCCTCTTTCCCGCCCTCCCGCCATTTTTACCTAACTTACCCCGAACAACTAACTAAAATCACACCTGTCTCCATGCTATTTGTCAAATACCTGACCCGATACTGCATTCTGCTATTCTTTTTAGGCACTGTATTCGTTCAACTTGCCGCGCAAAATCCTGAAACTGCCACCATTAATACAAAACTTCCCGATTTGAAAGTCACAGCTGACTATCGGGGTGTGAAACTGCTCGATGTGCTTGCTATTCTCCGCGATCGCTATCAGATTAAATTCTATTTCGATCCGACATTAATACCCGATTTTGAAGTATCTGTACAATTTCAGGAAACACCGCTATGGGATGCGCTTGGAATATTGCTCTCCGGCTCCAATCTTGTATTCGCGCAGATCAAACCCGGCGCGATTATCTTCACGCCCAGGAATAGTTTGAATCGGGAATACGCCGATCCCATCGTTGCTGCCTGGGATGCAGGCACGATGCAATGGCCCGAGCGCAAATTATTCGAGGAAATGGAACTATCCTTCGGTAATCCTGAAAAAACTGCCCCCTCTAAACCACTAACTTTCAAAGGAAAAATAATAGATGCCGTCACCGACGAACCCATCGTGGGCGCGACGGTCTTAGCCCTCGGATTGCAACGCGGAACCGACACCGATGCGCAAGGAAATTTTGAACTCAGCCTGCCTTTTGGCTTGCACCAAATCGATATTCAATTTATCAGCTATCAAGGTGTCAAATTGCAACTCGGATTGTACGAAAATGCACAAAAAGATTTCAAACTCGAACCCTTAGCCCTCAATCTCGAAGAAGTTATCATCAGAGCGAAAGCCGATAATGCCAAAGTGCAATCCACACAAATCGGCGTGGAAAACCTCGAAGTGAAAAGTATCAAAGAATTACCCACTGCGCTTGGCGAAGCCGACATCATCAAGGCGCTGGAAAGCTTGCCGGGCGTGAGTACCGTAGGCGAAGGCTCGGCGGGCTTCAATGTGCGCGGCGGCAATATCGACCAAAACCTCATCGTGCAAGATGGCGGCCCCATTCTCAACACCGCGCACGCACTGGGCTTCTTTTCTTCATTCAATCCCGACGTGATTAGCGGCATTTCCCTCTACAAAGGCAGCATTCCTGCCCAGTACGGCGGCCGATTATCCTCTGTGCTGGAAGTACGCGTCAAGGATGGCGATTTTCAAGAATGGAAAGGCACGGGCGGCGTAGGCCTGGCGTATAGTCGTCTGGCTTTGGAAGGGCCGATCCTGCGCAACAAGCTATCGTTCATCTTTGGCGGGCGATTATCTTACTCCGATTGGATGCTGAAGCTCGCAGAAGACACGAATATCAAAAACAGCGCCTTGTCATTTCAGGATTTCACGGCAAAATTGACCTATAAAATCGCCGATAAAAACATTTTATCCTTGTCGGGCTTCCATAGCAGTGATTATTTTCGCTATTCTGATCAGTTTGGCTACAATTGGCAAACGAAACTCTACAGTTTTGGATGGAATTCCCTCATTAATGAAAAGCTATCCTCCGCTTTTAAAGTGATAGCAGGTGATTACGGAAGCGAACTCTTCGAACCGAACGGCTCAGATGCCTTTGGGCTTTCCAATGGTCTGAAATATTACGTTCTAAAAGAGAATATTTTCTTTCAACCTCACAACGATTACCAATTTAATATAGGGGCAGAATGGACGCGCTACGACGCCAAGCCCGAAAAACTCTACGCGTACAACGATGAATCCAGTATCGAGCCCCAAATGGTAAGCAAAGACCTCGGTGATGAATTGGCTTTCTACGCGAATGCCGAGATCAATTTCACAGAACGCTGGTCTTTGTCGGCGGGCCTGAGATATGCTCAATATCGGCAGCTCGGGCCGCGCGATGTCTATTTGTACAACGACGATATACCCCGTACGCCCGGCGCAGCGATAGATATGCGGAGCTATGGAAGCGGCGAAGCGATTCAAACCTACGATGGCTGGGAACCACGCGTGGCGCTCAAATACGCGCTTGGCGCAAACAGCTCTATCAAAGCAGGCTACAATCGTCTATGGCAATACATTCACCTCATTTCCAACACCGCCGCTGCTACGCCTGTGGATTTTTGGCAGGTAAGTACCTTGTATATTCCGCCGCAATCGGCGCATAGTTTCTCGCTTGGCTATTTTCAGAACTGGAAGCAAAATCTCTGGCAGTTTTCCTTTGAATTGTATTACAAAAAGCTGGAAAATCTGCTCACATATAAAGATTTGCCCCAGCTATTCCTCTCCGAGCAACTGGAAACCCAACTCCTGTCATCCGAAGGCAAGGCTTATGGTTTTGAATTTGCCATCCGCAAGACCAGTGGAAGGTGGAACGGACAATTATCTTACACTTTTGCGCGCAGTTTGCAGCGTACGCCCGATGCATTTCCTTCGGAGATCATCAATTCCGGCGATTGGTTTCCGACGAACTTCGATCAGCCTCATCAAATCAACTTTGTGCTGAAGCGTGACTTCAATCCCGTTCAATCATTTACCTTCAATTTTACATACCGAACGGGGCGGCCTTACACGATCCCCACCTCCAACTATTCGGTTGGCGGTATTGTGATTTCGCATTACTCCTTGCGCAACGAAGCCCGCATCCCCGATTACCATCGGCTCGATTTTTCTTTTAATGTGGACAAAACGGAAACCCAGAAGGACGGTTTCAGGAGCAGTTTTACCTTTTCTCTGTACAATTTATACGGTCGCAAAAACGCATTTTCGGTGTATTTCAAGCGCAATCAGTACAATCATCAAGCGGCTTACAAATTGGCTTTGATTGGTACAATTTTGCCCGCGTTTTCTTGGAATTTTCTTTTCTAATCTGTTGAATTTTAGAGAAAGGGTAGGGGATAGAAAGATCAATTTGCCGATTTTGAAGTAAAAAATGCCAAATTGAAAACGAAAAATGCCAAAAATAAAATGAAATATACCTGTTTTTAAAACAAAATAGGCAAAATTTAAAACAAAAACGGCGTTTTTAAAGTGAAATATGCCGTTTTTAAAACAGAAAACGCCATTATCAAACAGAAATTGCCGCATTTCAAGTGAAAAATGGCATCTATCAAACAAAAAACGGCGAATTTAAAACAAAATTCGTGAATTTAAAGTGAAAAACGGCATCTATAAAACAAAAAACGGCTATTTTAAAACAAAAACCAGCTATTTTACTCTTAAAAATGGCATTTTTAAAATAAAATTAGACGATTTCATCAATCGATTGGACATGAAAAAAACGAAACGAAGCTATAAACTCTTGATTCTTGCCACATTTGCTGCGCTATTTCAAACCTGCGTTAATCCCGTTGAGTTTGATCGCCGCGACGAAGACGATATTTTGGTCGTAGATGGCAGGGTGAACCTGAATGATTCCATCCAGACGCTTTTACTTACGCGAACCGGCCCTTTAGGGCGCAGTGCGCGCTTTCCGACAGAGACCGGTGCGACGGTTACTTTGATCGAAAACGATAAAACCGTAGGTACTTACGTCGAAGAAGAGCCTGGCGTTTATAAAATCTATCATTTTAAGCCTCAAATCGGCAATTCGTATCATATCGATATTCAATTGCAAAACGGCGATCATTATACTTCCTTGCCGGAAACCATGCCGCGACCCGTTTTCATCGAGTCGGCTTATTTTACCTATAATGGAGATCGTACACTTACCCTTTTTTCGAGTATAAAAATCCCCGAGCAAGACGATCCACCTTACTTGCGCTGGAAAATAAAGCACGTTTATCAGCGAACGGATTTAGCTTGCGGTTTTTTTGACAATACCAGCACTTGCTATTATGAAACAAATCGAGCCACCGACAATCAACTCGTGCCGCTGCTCGATGGTGGAGAACTGAAACCTGGCACGGTGATTGAATTTTCGATCACCGATGTCCCTGTCATAGATACCATTTTCGGAGAAGTCACTTATTTTACCGTTTTTCAGGAAACACTTACCCCTGCTGCCTTCCAGTATTGGGAAAAAGTGAATACGCTATTGAGTCAAACCGGTAGTATCTTCGATGCACCCCCCGGCCAAATACGCGGCAATATTTACAAAACCGATGATGCCAATGCCTTGGTGTTGGGGCTATTTTATGCAACCTCGGAAGAGATTGCGTACGTCAAAACCTTCCCCGGTGATTTTGCACCTTTGGATTTAGCGCCTTTTTGTGGCGTGCCGGGCGTGCCGCCCACCCCTTTTCCTTACCCGGAATGCTGTTATTGTCCTTTTGGCATACCAAGGCCCGATTATTGGTAGGGAAATCGTGTGACACCATTCATCGAATGAAGCACTCGCTTCACCGAATTCTTGATCGACAAAACGTTTAGTTTTCGTATTTTCCCTCTTTTATAAAAAAGAAGAGGATTGAAAAAGAATTTCCTGCTCTTGATGGGCATTACGGTATTCTGGTTATTTGTTGCTTTCCTAAGCATTAGCCAAAGTTATATTTCCAGTCGCGTGCGAGGCTACGATTTGGAGTGGGGGCTGACCTTTGCTCGAAATATAGGCTGGATTGTATGGGCACTCCTGACCCCGTTAGCGATAGAGGTGGCGCGGCGTTTCCCATTTGACAGAAAAAACCTCGTAAGCTTCCTTTTTAAGATTCTATTCGTGGGTTTAGGTTTCGCAATCCTGCATTTTTGGGTTGAATTTGGCATTAAATATCTTATATGGGTCATTTTTATCGATCCAAACCCCGATATGGTGAATGAATTCTACAGCGCGTTCTTTTATCGCTACCATATGAACTTCATTATTTTCCTGTTTATCGCCGGAAGCGCCTATACGGTCAATTATTTCAACCAATCGAAGAATCTGGAAGTGGCCACTTCGCGGCTGCAAGCGCAATTGGCAACCGCGCAGATCACCGCTTTGAAACAACAACTGCATCCGCATTTTTTATTCAACGTGCATCATTCTATCATTGGCTTGGTCTTGAATAATGACAACGAAACCGCGATCAAAATGCTCACGCAACTGAGTGATTTATTGCGCATTACACTCGATCTCGGCGATGTGGCGACCATTCCTTTAAGGCAAGAACTGGATATTTTGAAATTGTATTTGAACATCCACCAAATCAGGATGGGGAATCGCTTGCAAGTGAAATATCAAATCGACAAACATTTATGGGATGAAAAAATTCCTGCGTTTATCCTGCAACCTATTGTTGAGAATGCTATAAAACATGGCATCGAACCCTTTGCGCGGCAGGGGCATATCTGGATCAAAGCTTATGAAAGCGATCAGAAACTCTATTTGGAAGTGCAGGACGACGGGCCTGGTTTGAAAGAAGCAGAATCTCACGAGAACGGAAACGGTATTGGCTTGAAGAACAGTAAAGAAAGATTAAGGCAGATGTATGGCGACGTGGCAAGTATGAAATTGATGAATACGAATCCCGGTTGCAAAGTGCAAATCTCATTGCCCTTAACCATTGTTTCATTGGAAGCCAAAGCATAAAGCATGATAACCAAAATACAAACCATTATTGCCGATGACGAAGCCCTGAGCCGAGATGTGTTGCGTGCGTATTTGCGTTCTTATCCGCAAGTCGAAATCATTCGAGAATGCGCTGATGGCGAGGACACCATTCATCAGACCAATGCTTTGCATCCCGGCATCCTATTCCTCGATATGCAAATGCCCGAAGCCAATGGCCTGGAGGTGGTTCGTCAATTGCAGCCGCCCGTGCCGCTGGTTTTATTTGTGACCGCTTATGATCAATATGCGCTCCTCGCTTTTGAATTAAATGCGACCGATTATCTGCTCAAGCCTTTCGATCGGGAGCGATTTGATCAGGCGATGCACAAAGCGCTGGGGCAATTAGAATTATTGAAAGCCGCGGATTTCCAGCAAAGGATTCAAGTCCTGGTAGATGATTATCAATTCTTGAAGCAATCTTTTCTAAACCAGGGATTTGGAGATAAAAACGGCAGTTTTGACAAGATAATCGTCAAGGATCGCGATCGAATCGTGATTATTCCTGTCGAAGACGTAGAATGTATAGAAGCAGAAGGCGATTACGTCTCCATTTATACCGATAATGATAAATATTTGCTGCATAGCACGATGAAAGCAATGGAAAAACGCTTGCAAAGTGCCTCTTTTATGCGCATCCATCGCTCGGTGCTGGTGAATGTGCATAAGATTAAAGAATTACAGGCCCATTTTAATAGTGAATATTATATAAAGCTTCAAAACGGAAGGAAAGTGAAGTCCAGCAGGACTTACAAAGAAAATATGATGCGTTTTTTAAATAGTCGGGTGCATTTCCGTGAAGATTCATGATATAAATATAAAATTCCTGCCCATCAAATTTGTAAAGAAACAGATGGACAGGGAACGGTGTGTTTGAATTTTGTGTAAAATATTGCTTATTTAAACTTTTTTAGCGGTCAGCACTAAGTCTGGCTCGTGGACGGTGAGAGAAAGAACCTTACCATCTTTGACTAAAAAACTAATTTCGACAGAAGTGATGCCATTATAAGAAAATACGTTTTCGGCTTTTCTGAATAGCCCGCCCCCAAATTTTCCGAGCTTCCCTAATGAAAGCAGTTTCCGCATATTTATTTTTACGCTAAAGCCATCTTCGGGGCCTTCTCCATATCTATAATCGCCTAAGTATTTTTCTTTTTCTTCATCGGTCATTTCCAGATTTGTTTGCCGAATATCTGCATTGCCTAAACCTTCCAAATAATTGATTAACAAGGTGTAATCTTTTTTCTGTTGCTCCGACAAATTATCTGAATTAGATCCGATTTTCGCGTGTTGCAAAAGTGTGATCCCGTGCGGACCTACAATGCTTTGCACGCCCGGACTCGCTTCTATCATGGATTTTACCGCATCATAAGAACCTAAGGCAGCATAAGTAAATATGTCGGGGCGCGCTCCGTTGCGCATTAAAAATTCAATAATATCCCTTCTGCCCACGTGTGAAGCCGCGCCAATGGCGGTTTCCCAGTCCCCGAAGCCCCAATCCCAGGTGGCACGAGCCAACTCGGGGCGGCGATTGACTAATTCTTTGACCCTGTCCAAATTAAAATGAGAAGCGCCCACTACTTCCGACACAATTGCGTCGTCGATGGAGGGGTATCTGTGAAAAAGCTCGCCAGATTTGATCTCTTCAGAAGCAAAATCAGATACATTTTTAGCGAAAACGATATTCGGAACTGAAACCGCTAATAGTCCAAAAACAGAACTTTTTACTGCCGTTCGCCTTGAAATTGAATGTGAATTTTCCATAGTTTATGTCTTTAATTTTAATATTTACAAAATAGTGTTATGATACATTTTACAGCATAATTGAATAATTTACGAATTAAAAGTAACTCAACTCGAGCAAT
Source organism: Saprospiraceae bacterium (assembly GCA_033761835.1). Lineage (GTDB taxonomy): Bacteria > Bacteroidota > Bacteroidia > Chitinophagales > Saprospiraceae > JADJNW01. The sequence goes on along the minus strand of JANRME010000273.1, from coordinate 9,665 downwards.
ATTGCTGTGGCATTTCGGTAAAGCGAATCCTTTTTTCGTTCAGCCGTTGGGAATATTTGTTCTTTTGTTAATTTTGGAAAAAATCAAACTGTCATGTCAGAACATTCAAGACGCAATTTCATGAGCAAAATAGCTAGCGCCGTAGCAGCCCTGGGGCTTTTGGGCATATCCAGCAGTGCAGCGTTGAAAAAACGCGAGAAGAATATCTTTGTACACCACGTTTATTTTTGGTTAAAAGACTCTTCCAGCGCTGAAGATCGCGCCAAATTATTGGAGGGATTGGAAAAACTTTCCAAAGTAAAAACGATTCGCAGTCTTCATATCGGAAAACCGGCGAGTACCAGCCGCGAAGTAATTGATGGCTCTTACACGATCTCCTGGTTGACGGTTTTCAAAAATAAAGCCGATCAGGATAGCTATCAGGTGGATCCGATTCACTTAGATTTTGTGAAGGATTATTCGCATCTGTGGAGCAAGGTAATTGTATATGATTCAGTGGATGTGTAGATTACATATATTGCAAACCTATAAGATTTTTAAAACCTTATAGGTTTGCAATGAAAAATTATAATTTGCGGAGCTTGCTATTGCCGCTCACTTCTACGTCCAAAATATCAGGATTGCCGAGGTAGTTGAGTTCGCTATTCCCGCTTAGGTTGCCTTTCAATTCTTTTGATACCCGAACATTTGCTTTGCTGACGCCGCTTATGTCGGTGTGGATTGTTTCTGTATAGAAATTGCTGCCATAAAACCTGGACGCGCCATTGATTTCGGCATCTACTGTTTTCGCTACGCCATCGAGCGTGATTTCAGAAGCGCCTTCCACGTGCAACTTCAGGAATTTTAAATCTAGCAAGGCTTCCAGCTCAGAGGCACCACCCAAGTAGAGTTCCAATTCCTGGTTTCCACTCGTGTTTTCAAATCCATAAAGCTTGGTCTTGGTAGCGCCCGTCAAACGCAGTACTTCTAATTCCGGCAGTTGAATAGTGATTTCGGTGCGTTTGTGATTGTTAAAATCAGATTCATACTTGCCAGTCAGGCGGCCATTCTGTACGCGCAATTGCAAGTCATTGATATCGCGTACGTTACCGCGAGCGTTCACTTTGTAAGTCTCTCCTTTCGTGATCTCGATTTCAAAAGCATCGCCCAAGTCAATTTCGGTAAAGCCACTAAGGTCAAAGGTTTTGTCAATTTTTTCGGTAGAAAATTCATCTTCACAAGCTGTAAAGAATAATGCGCTAGCGATTGCCAGCACCAAAAGCATTTTGGTCTTCATAATCGTTTTGTTTTCAAATGGTTATAAAAAAAATAATTTTTAATTTTTACATTGGATTGCTGCCGAGCAAAGGCTTCTTCCAGTCCACAATCGAACTGGATTTGATCGCCGCTTTTTTCTCTTCGAGGAAATGCTCGGTCAAATCGTTCTCAGCTTCAATTTCTTTTTGGGTGCGATAAATGCCTGTTTCGGTATCAAATTTTACTTTATTTCTAATCGCATTAGATAAAAGACTCACGTGTTCCAGATTTGCCATTTCAAAAACGTGCTCGCGCTCGTGCAAAACAAAATCGTAGGGGCTGCGTCGCGAAATGAGTTTCACGAAAATCGGTGCGGTTTCTATCGCAATAAACAATAACATAATAAACCAACTGGCAAACCAAATCGCCTGGCTGTCCTCTGCGAGTCGATCCAAAGCTTCCATGCGTGCTGCCATACCGTTGTAGGGCTTGCGTTGAAGGTTGATAATTTCGCTTTGCATGGTAGAATCAATGGTGGCAATGGCTACGCGCTTTTGCTCAATCATTGGTTGAAGGCGCGTGATCGTTGCGTCCAATTCTACTTGTGCCTGATCGGCCGATGCTTTTTTGGCTCGATAAATCGGGCCCATATTGCGAATCTTGGAGCCTCCGGTGCCATCGGCTTCGGCTAAGGCCGCTTTGGCCAGCGAGTCGCGCACCGCCGTTTTCTGGAGGATTTCATGTTGCATATCCGCCAGTTGGGCCTTGTACTCTTGCATTTGTTGTTCGTAGCGCAACTTCAACTCGGTCTCTTGTTTTTTGAAAACCTCCTGTTCCATTATGATCAATTCTGCATCGATTTCTTTTTGGAATATCTTCAATTCCAGGGGTTTAGAAATTACAATCGCCAATAATACAGCCATTAATAATCGCGGAAACGCTACAAAAAAATCGCGCCACCACGAACCTCGGCTTTTCATGCTTGATACAATGTAGCGGTCGAGATTAAAAATCATGATGCCCCATATAATACCAAAAAACGCTGCTAACAGCCAACTGTCGAACACGGTATAAACCGCGTAGCCCGCTGAAAAAAATGCCAGCAAACCCGTGAAAAATATAGTGCCGCCAATGCCCACGTATTTGTTAACATCTGTTGGACATTCTTCCAATACCTTGCGATCTACGCCAGAACAGGTGATTAGGAAATCTTTTACAAAACCCATAGAAACGATTTTTTCTGATTTTCGGTTGGTAAATTGACAAACTGTGCCATGCAAAACGAATTTTATGGATGAAAATTGGAGAAGCTTAGACTTAATTCTAAGTACGATGTACGAAGTGAGCATTACGATTTCTCAAAAGGCAAAAAATGTGTGGCTTTAGATTGAATTTGGGATAAATTTCTTTCCAAGTCCAACGTATGTTGTTTAATCCAAACCATTGCCGTAACTTTGCAAACCGAAGGAAAAATGAGAGATCGGAAATATGAAAGAAGAAAAGCATTTACCTCTATTTCAAATTTCATATTTCATATTTCGCATTTTACATTTGACTTGGCTCCGTAGTACAATGGATAGTATGTAGGTTTCCGGAACCTAAGATCCAGGTTCGATCCCTGGCGGGGCTACTAAAGATTTATCTGATTACCTGAATTATTTTTTTATCATCTTCCCATCCGCATCAATCACCAATGGCGACTCCGGGAAATCTGTTTTGGTCAGATCAATCATCGTTTTGATCACTCTTTTTTGAGGATCAATTTTTGGACCGTGTGTTTTTTGTTGATAAATGGGTACAATTTCACCGCTTTGGAATGCGCCTTTTTTGTCAATTTCCAATTTAATAATCGGCGCAATGCCCGCAGGGCCTGCTAAACTGAAGCGCCCATACGTGCAAAAATTGCCCATGCTGTAGGCGATAAAACGATCTTTGTAGAGTTCCACTGAGCGCGTGACGTGTGGCCCGTGCCCAAACACAATATCCGCGCCTGCGTCAATCACCGCGTGCGCAAATTCGTACACGTTGCCGCGATTCTCACCTACGTAAGTTTCGCTTTTGCGAGTGACGTGCTGGTGGCTCGCGCCTTCCGCCCCGCCATGAAAAGAAACGATGACGACATCACTTATTTCAACCAATTGACTTACAATGCTTTTCGCATTAGCAATATCGCGCAGATTGCAAGTGCCACTATTGGGTGCGAATGCACAAAGACCATATTTCACACCATTCCGTTCAAAAACGGTGTACTCATCAGTTCCAGCCAAACCCGCATAGGCAATGCCCGCTTCTTTCAATACTTCTTTGGTTTTGCGGCGTCCTTCGGGTCCAAAATCACCGGAATGATTATTGGCAATGCTCAATACATCAAAACCCGCTTCTAAATAGCGATCTACATACTTCGCTGGCGTTCTGAAAACATAACAAACACTTGGGTTTCGACAAGTTTTGGGCGTGCCGCCCTGGTCAAACATCGTGCCTTCTAAATTGCCAAAAGTCACATCTGCGTTTTTTAGATAATCTTGCACATCCGCCAGCAAATCCTTGCCATCATTGGGCGGTAGATAGGAAGCAGAGGGGTAGTTCGTACCCAGCATCATATCGCCGACGCCAATAATGGTGTACGTTTGAGGCGTATCTATCATTTCTTGAACAACAAGGCTATCGGAAACATGATTAAGCGGGAACGAAGCAGCCAGCGCCAGGCTTTCTTGCTCGGCAGGTTTTTCAGTTTTTTTGCAATTAATCAAAATCGCAATGGCAAGAATGCAAAAAAGACCCCCGAAAAGGAAGTCTTTTTTGAGTATTTGAAAATTCATATAATACAAATATTTAATCAAAAATAAACCAGTAAATGGTTAATATTCAGTGGTCGATCAATCCAAGGATTGATTTGCAGCTTCGGCCGCCTCTACCAATTCCTGGTATTCTTTTGGCGTCAAGCCATCCATACAGTAATGAATTGGATTGATTTTTTCACCCCTAAAAATTATTTCGTAGTGGCAATGCGGCGCTGTAGAAGTACCTGTATTGCCCACCAATCCTATCTTCTGACCGCGTACCACTTTGTCGCCTACTTTTACATCCATGCGACTCATGTGCCCGTACAGCGTCTGGTAGCCATAACCATGATCGATCACCACGTGATAGCCGTAGCCGCTGCCGCGTTCAGCTTTGATGACGCGACCTGCGCCAGTCGCTTGGATCGGCGTACCTTTGGGGGCTGTGAAGTCAATTCCCCAGTGCATTCTCGGCACTTTAAAAATCGGGTGGATGCGATAGCCGAAACCAGAAAGCACCCGAACATCTCGAGCTAATTTATCCGAACGTACCGGCTTGATCGAAGGGATCGAAGCCAGCATTTCTTCTTTTTCTTTCGCTAGGTTGATGATCGTATCCAAGGATTTGGATTGAATCACCATCTGGCGCTTGAGTTGGTCCACTTGTTCTTGCACGGAAGCCATCAATTCGCCTGTGTGCCGGAACTGGCGAAGTTGCTCGTATTGATCGTGTCCACCGATACCACCTTCCCAAACACCTTTGTCGATTGGATCCATGCCAAAAATCATGCGGTGCGCGTAGGCATCACGGTCTTGCAAATTGCCAAGCACCTTACCGATTTGCTCCATTTCGCCTTGTACGCGATTGTAATTGAGCTTGAGGTAATCAATTTCTCGGAGCAGCGCTTTTTCTTTGGGAGATGGAAAAAAATTGTGAGAAATAAGCGTGAAAATAAAACCTGTGAGTAAGGCAGCGCAGACGAATCCTATAATTTTTAACAATTTAGCGCGCCACGGTTCAACAACTTTTTCGTATCTAAGGGTATGGGTGTTGTAAACGTACTTTTCCTTTCTCATGAGCGTTTTTTAGTTACCAAATGACTAAATTTCAGCACTTTATTCATAGGGGATTCGGTAAAAAGAGCTGGAACTTAGTTGTCCCTTCCTGTTCTATGTCACGAGATTTTTGCTTGAATCTCAAAGATAGAAGTCGGTTTTGGATTTACAAAAAATAAACCAAAAAATTTACTAACATATCATCAAAAGACGAATACAATGTTGTTAAATAATCAAAAAAGTTTAATTATATCCGATTTTGATATTATGTACCTCCGTCTTAATAATGCTTATTTGCGAAAAAGTAACATCGTGTTTCCGAACTTTAACATTTGGAACTATATAGTTTTTCATACAAATCGCTCAAATTCAATTTTTTACTAATAAGGATTTAAAAAAATGTTACTTGATGGCACTTTGATTGTACTCGAATTGTTAGACAAATAGCTTTACGACTGCTAATTTTGCGCTTTCATTTTGTTCAGGTTCGATGTGTTTTAGTGTTCATGAGAACGCAAAACCGTCAAACGACAATCATCCAAACTTTTTTAATAAAATGACTTCCAAAGAAATACGTCAGGCTTTTCTCGATTTTTTTAAATCGAAACAACATAAAATTGTTCCTTCGGCGCCGCTGGTGTTGAAAAACGACCCCACGCTCATGTTCACCAACTCCGGCATGGTGCAATTCAAAGATTATTTCCTCGGCAACGGCACGCCGCCTGCCCCGCGCATTGCGGACACGCAAAAGTGCTTGCGCGTGAGCGGCAAACACAATGACCTGGAAGACGTAGGCTTCGACGGGACGCACCACACCATGTTTGAAATGCTCGGCAACTGGTCATTCGGCGATTATTTTAAAGAAGATGCCATTGCCTGGTCCTGGGAATTATTGACGCAAGTGCTTGGTTTGCAACCAGATCGATTGTATGCAACCGTTTTTGGCGGCGACGAAAAAGAAGGCTTGGCTTCGGACGAAGAAGCGCGGGAATACTGGCGAAAATATTTGCCCGACAATCATATTTTAGATGGCAATAAAAAAGACAACTTCTGGGAGATGGGCGCGCAGGGTCCTTGTGGTCCTTGTTCGGAGATTCATTATGACTTCCGCTCCGATGAAGACCGCGCTAAAATTCCCGGCGAAAACCTTGTGAATCAAGACGATCCGTCGGTAGTAGAAATCTGGAACAACGTATTCATGCAATTCGAGCGCAAAGCCGATGGTTCGCTCGTGGTGCTGCCCGCGCAACACGTGGACACGGGCATGGGCTTCGAGCGCCTGTGCATGGTATTGCAAGGCAAACGTTATACCTATGATACAGACATTTTTACTCCTTTTATTACATTCGTAGAAAAAGTAAGTAATAAAAAATATAATGGTTCTTATGATCGCAATGCCTTGACCGACGTAGCGATGCGGGTTGTGGTAGATCATATTCGCGCAGTTGCCTTTACGATTGCCGATGGACAGTTGCCGGCTTCGGGTGGCGCGGGCTATGTGATTCGACGCATTTTGCGCAGAGCAGTGCGGTATTATTACTCTTTTTTAGAAATTAAAGAGCCGTTTTTAAATAAAATTGTACCGCTTTTAGCCGATGAATTTGCTGAAGTTTTTCCAGAATTGAAAGCGCAGCAGGATTTTGTGCAAAAGGTGATTTTGGAAGAAGAGCGTTCGTTTTTGCGGACTTTGGAAAATGGCTTGAAACGCCTGGATTCTATTGAATCTAAAAACGGTATTATTAGTGGTGAAGAGGCGTTTGAATTATTCGACACCTTCGGTTTTCCGATAGACTTGACCGATTTAATCGCCCGCGAAAAAGGCTTATCCGTTGATATTGAAGGTTTTGAAAAAGCCTTGCAAATTCAGAAAAATCGTTCCAAAGCCGACGCCGAAAAGCAAGTCGGAGACTGGGTCGTATTGTCGGATGATAATATGGTAGAATTTGTAGGCTATGACGAATTAACCGTTCCCGATGCGAAAGTCTTGAAATACCGCGCCGTCAAGGACAAAAAAGGGATGCAATATCAAATTGTACTCAATAAAACTCCATTTTATGCAGAATCCGGTGGTCAAATGGGTGATACGGGCTACATGGATTTCGACGGCGAGCGAATTGATGTAATAGATACGAAAAAAGAAAATGATCTTATCATTCATATTGTAAATAAAGTACCGGAAATTATTCATATACAGCACGTTATAGCAAGCGTAGATGTTAATAAACGCAGCGCCACTTCTAAAAATCACTCTGCGACGCACTTGATGCACGCTGCATTGCATCGTATTTTAGGCAAGCACGCGGTTCAGAAAGGGCAGAATGTGGATGACGAACGCTTGCGCTTCGATTTTTCTCATTTTCAAGCAGTTACGAAAGAAGAGCTGGCTGAAATTGAAAAGCTAGTCAATCAAAAAATCCGCGAAAACATTCAACTCGAAGAAGTACGCAACATGCCCATCGAAGAAGCCCGCCAGACCGGCGCGATGATGCTTTTTGGGGAGAAGTATGGTGAAAATGTGCGCGTTATTACATTTGATAAAGATTTTAGCAGAGAATTATGTGGCGGTACGCACGTGCCTGCGACGGGCGAGATTGGTTTGTTTAAAATTGTATCGGAATCTGCCGTAGCAGCAGGCGTTCGCCGCATCGAAGCAATTACCGCCGATGAAGCAGAAGCGTATATCAATTCCGAATTAGAAGAATTAGAGAAAATCCGCGACATCTTTAAAAATCCAAAAGAAACGGCGAAGCGCGTTGCCGATTTGCAAGACGAAAACAAACGCCTGCAAAAGCAAATCGAAGCGATGCTACTCGAACAAGCGGCGGGTCTCCAAAAAGAATTGCGTTCCGAATTTGTACAACAGAATGGCATTCAACTCCTTGTAAAGCGTTTGCCACTTACGGATGCCAACGCTGTCAAAACTTTAGCGTATAATCTCGAAAAAGAAGTCGGCAATGCCGTCATTGTATTCGGTAATATTGCCAATGACAAACCCCTACTCACCATTCGCATCTCCGATGAACTCGTGCAAGCCAAAGGGTTGAACGCGGGCAATCTGATTCGGGAATTGGCGAAAGACATCAAAGGTGGTGGTGGCGGTCAGGCGTTTTTTGCTACAGCGGGTGGTAGTGATGCGGGTGGCTTGGATGCCGCGCTGGCGCGGGTTGCTCAACTGATCTGAATTGCAGACTTAGGAAATCTCTGAAATTTCCTAAGTCTTATTATCGCTACTTCCAAAATGCTGCATTTGCAACTTTCCACAACAAACCATCGTTTTAAAAGAGAAAACGCTTTTTAAATCATGGAATCGAATGCACTTATTACCATTGACCCGGAAATCGTGAGCGGTACACCCGTTTTCACAGGCACCCGCGTTCCTGTCAAATCCTTGTTTGATTGGTTGGAAACCGAAACATTGGATGAATTTTTAGAAAATTTTCCATCAGTAAGCCGTGAACAGGCTTTAGCAGTATTGCACCTTGCGGAAGAATTGGTCATTGCAAAGGAAACACCTCATGAAGCTGCTGCTTGACGAAAATTTGCCGAAAAAACTCAAAGAAGCATTCGGCGACGCGCATCAAGTGTTCACCGTGGGCGATATGAAGTGGAATGGCAAACGCAACGGAGAACTGCTGGGCTTAATGGTATATCACGGTTTTGAAGGACTGGTTACGATTGACAAAAACTTACCTTACCAACAAAACATCAGCAAGTTTGACCTTTTTATCATCGTTTTGGAAGCACCTAATAATAAAATTGAAATGCTTAAACCATACGTTGCTGCATTTTTAAAACTTGCGGAGTCGCCATTGGAAAATAAAGTGCTTAGTGTACGACTTTAGACAAGCGTCTTACCGATCTCCCACTTCCCATTTCCAACCTCGTACCTCCAACTTCCACCTTCGCTCTCACTCCTCCGGCAAATTCTTGATAAACTGCTTCACTTGCTCCAGCTTATCCAGCGGTAGCTCTTGCAATTTCTTTGTGACACTGACCTCTTGCGGTTTGGGTTTTAACTGATGCAAAGGATGATTATCAGAAATCACTATATCCTTCGGCTTTTGCCAAACAAACAAGTCATTGGGTGTACAATGCAAGAGCAAACACAGCTTCTCCAAGTGCTTGTACGCAATACTATCGCGCTCGTTGCGCAGGAGATTCCCCGCAGTGTGATAATTAAAACCATGTTGTACCAAAAAATGGTAGGGATTGTGTATTTCCCTGCGGCGCATCATACCCGCCAAGTCGAAATGTAACATAAGCATTCGTTTATGCAAAGCTTGCGTTTACAAAAAGAAAGAACAACTTTCCAAATATACATATTTATTTTGAAAAGTAAAATAGTGCATTTCCAAATTAAAATAGAGATTATGAAAATAAATGTAGAAATTTTACAAAAAAGCGTAAAAACTTTTAAAAAATAAATAGTGCAATTCCAAATAAAAAGAATGTATTTGAAAACTAAAATAGAGCATTTAAAAATAAAAAGAAAGTTTTTGCAAAAAGAAGGAAGGACAGCGGGAAAAAAGAACGTGCGGATGGCTGTCTGCACCGAGATACTGATAATAGGGAGGATGTTTTTGGTCATTGTAC
>JANRME010000272.1:0-9405 GCA_033761835.1 Saprospiraceae bacterium | reverse complement strand
CACAAGTCGCGATTAAATTTTTCATAATTCTCGATTTTATGATATTAAGTATTATTGATCCCCTATTTTAAGTGAATAATATTGAATCCGATTGCGCATAGCTTTCAGTGAATAGCCCGGATTTCGTTTCCATGCTTCATTTACTACATTAGAAGGGAGTTTAACGCCACCTTTGCCACCGGAAATTTCTTTTTCAAAAGCATAGAAAGCAGTAATGCGCGTGCTGGTTGTGTCTGACGGAGGAGTCTTATTATCATCATCTTCCCAGGGGTCTTTTAAATCCGTACAATCTCTAATATCATCCGTTTCCCAACAATCATTTTTGGTCGCCTCATAAGCTTTAATCGCCTTCACTTTAAAACTACTGGTAGCATTCAATTTTTGAATTTGATTTTTAAAGCTAGGATTTCCACTTTTTTGACTGAAGCCAAAGACTGCAAATAACAAAGAAAATAAGAATATTAATACGATTTTCATAATATTTCCGGTTTAATGATTGCATAATGATGCTGATTCTGAAATCATAGCAGAATAAAACTAATAAAACAGGAGAACTAATAAATAAGGGGTATATTATAGAATATACCCCTTGCTTATTAATAAAATTAAGAGGTTATTAAAAATATTTTACTACCTACTTAATAAATAACCGCCTTTCGTTTTTGCAATTTTGTAATTTCCACTTTTTATATGCACAGTTGATTCTTTGCCGTTAATTTTTAACTGCGTTTGGAGACTCTCCGGCATGAAATCAAGAATGCTGTCACGCACGAAATGCTCGTTTGCCACTTCCTTGTCAATCCGCGTGATGTTAAATTTCTTAAGCTCAAAAGTTGATCCTTTGCTATTCTGACTTTCGGTCAATGTCATTCTGCCTCCAGCATCTAACTTGATACCTCCCGTTGAAAGGACAACACTGCATATTCCAAAACCGGTGCAGTCTTTTTTCTTACGTCCCAGCTCCGCCTCTACTTCTACCTCTATCTCTTTAGCTGCTGCGGTTGTAATATATTTCATGCTTTCTGGTAGAATGGAGCTTATTGCAATAATAATTACAAAAAAGATTGATTTCATGATATTGTTTTTTATGGTTTGATAAATAGAGTTAATTAGCAATTATCCCCGATGCAAATTGAACCTATTCTTTTAGAGCAGGTACCAGCACTTTCACAGTAATAGCCATCATAATCGACAGGTAATGAATCAATTGGGCCAAACCCGAAAGCAGCAAGAACGATATCAACCTGAGCTTTATAATTTTCCGGAAACTTGGTTTTTATGGAATCATAAGAAAAAGTAACCAATCCATTCCCCGACATTTTTAAGCTACTCATAAATGCTTTTAAAGTTTTCGTATCAAAAATTGCTTTAAGTTTGGAATTCGTCTTTGCCATCTGTGAAAACTGCTCTGCCGTTCGTGCGATTTTTACTTTCGGATTCTTGTACAAATTTACATACTGTTCATAATTGGTAGCCAGTTTGAAGCCTGACTGAGCGCTTGACTCTGTGGTGCTCAGCAATGTCAGTATAACAATTACACTCAGTGTAATTTTTTTAAATACATTTTTCATAATTAATAAGATTTTATTAATGAAAATAAATATAATACCATACTTGGATGGAGAACATATTCTTTGAGTTAGCTGCTAAATGAAACCTTATGATATGCAAATTTAAAGGCAGTTTTTCCCTTTGGTTTCACCCAAAAGTATGATTTTGAAGAGGATTAATAATAATTTAAGCCTTCATAATAATTCACCCGAAAGTATGAAACATCACTTTTTATGCGCCATTACATTTGCATAGCTAATCATTTTTAATCCACAAAATTTCACGATCATGAAAAGGATTGTAATAATTCCGATTTTATTATTATACATTTTACAAATTGCTATTGCACAAGATGATGTGTATCAAGAGTTAAAAAATACCGAAATGTCAATTCCCTCAGCACCTGCTTTTGCTTTGTTGGGGGTGAACCCTGAAATCGTGCTTCGCCCTTCTGATTTAAAGAGTTTTAAAGTAGATTGGCGCGTGAAAAATTACACTTTAGCGCCTGATTTGGCCTTAGAAGCACAACCTTTATGGCATTTATATTATAAGAAAAAATCATTTGCAGATTATGCGAATGCGAGTATCATTGCGAAGAAATTATCTACCACGAGCCTTTCTTTTGGTACTGCTAAAATAGATGGCATTAATCATGCTGCTTATTCACTTAAATTAAATCTTTTTTCAAAAAACGACCCAGTTATTGATAAAAACTTATTAAATGACTTAATGGCAGAACATGATGTGGCGCTTATGGTGGTTCAGCGGGAAATCGATTCCGTTATGATAAATAGAGATATAGCAACCGATCCTGATGTGAAAAATGAATTAAAATCGGAATTGGAGGCTTTAATATGGAAAAAACAGAATATATCAACAGAAATTCAAGATAAATACCGCGCTATTATTGAAGAATATCAAACTGAAAATTGGAACAGAACGATGCTGGATATTGCTTTTGGCTCTGTTTATACTTATGATAATGCGGGGCTGGATAGCTTAAAAGTGAAGAAAGCGGGCATGGCATTCTGGTTGAACGGCTGCTTGAAAATGGGGAAAAATGGTCTATTGTCTGGGATTTTTAGATATACCAAAGTAATCGATAGTTCTAATAAACTTTTCGGAATCAGCTATCGACATGGCAGTCCGAAATTCAATTTTTTTATGGAATTTGCTTATGAAAATCTGGGGAATTATTTTGATAGAACACAGGACGCTGCTTTTGCGGAAGAAGAATATTTTGCTGATAAATATGTCGAAGATTTGGGCTCCGGCTGGCTTAATTTCAATAATACAAATAGCAAAACGCAATATAATATAGCTTATGGCGGCGATTTTAAATTGAGTCGCAATATATTATTGAATTTTGCGCTTCGTACGCAGTTTACTAATGAATTGAAAATGAGTCGTTTGATACCTGTGGCAAATGTTGTTTGCTTAATGAAATAAATATTTTTTAATATATTATAAGCAATTGATAATTAACCATTAACCATTTTGCAAAATATTAAAAATTAGCAGCTTATTCCAAATAAAATTTATAGTTATTTTAGAACAAACACTTATTAAGATAATAATGCTCTTAATTTTACAATAGCTTCTGACCGGGAGCGCACCCCCAGTTTGTCGTAAAGATTTTGCAGATGGGTTTTAATCGTGTTAATACTTACAAAATATTTTTCTGCCATTTGTTTGTTGGTACAGCCCTCATAAACTGCTTTCAGTACCTCAAATTCCTTCTCAGTCAGTGGATTATAAATACGTTGATTAATAATGTCTAAATTAAAATGACGGGGACGCGCCCCTTGGGAGAAATTATATAATGCAATTTCTATACTGGAATATAAATCTTTTTCATTAAATGGTTTGAGGATATAACCCATTGGACGGCTTACTTTAGCTTGCTCTATAATGGATTTATGTGAATAAGAAGTGAGGAAAATAAATGGAACATGATATTGTTCATTAATAATATTAGCAATTTCTAATCCATCCATATTGCCTCCCAGATTAATATCCAATAATATCATATCAGGTGCCTCCTGCTCTAAGGCTTGCAGGGCTTGCACTTTATTATGCGCAATCGCACAAACCGAATAGTCAATATTACTCAAATATTCACGAATATCCTCTGCAATTAAGGGTTCGTCTTCTACAATTAATATTTTTATCGTTGCCATTATTATATTGCTTTATAATTTGGTATTAATATCTCGACGTTTGTGCCATGATCAGATCGTATACTTAGTACACCTTCCAGTTTCTGAGTGAAGGCTTTCACTAAGCGGAAGCCAAGACTTTTCAGGGTTTCAATATCAAAATTAGGAGGTAATCCTTGCCCATTATCAGAAATGCTTAATCGCAAACCTTTGCTCTCTCTTTTTAATGTCATATTTAGTTCCCCTTGCTGATTATCAGTAAAAGCGTATTTTAAAGAATTGCTTATCAACTCATTGAGAATCAGTCCTAAAGGTATGATTGTGTCCACATCTAATTTTAAAGGATCAATATCTTTTTTTACAGTAATATTATTAGGATTAATATTATAATTTGCAATCAAGCTTTCGGTCAGTTTGTCAATATAATCTGCTGCATCCACACCTACCAGGTCTTCATCTTGATATAAATTTTTATGAATTAATGCCATAGAATTCACTCTGTTACGCCCTTCCTGAATGGCTTCCAGGGCCTTTGGATCCTCGATTTGGCGCGATTGTAAACTTAATAAGGATGAAATAATTTGTAAATTATTTTTTACACGATGATGTATTTCTTTTAATAATATTTCTTTTTCTTCTAATGCTTTTTGAATTTGGCTATTTTTTTCACTTAATAAATTATTTGCTTTTTTACGTACACGCGATAAACGGTAGGCAAGCCCAAGGATAATGCCCAAGCCAATAAGCGCAAAGATGTACACCAGGCGCTCTCTCTTGCTTTTCAGGATTTGTAATTCTTGTATTTGAATTTGATTCTCTTTTTCGCGGGTAAGGTATTTGGTTTCCATGTCTTTTTCAAACTTCAATCGATCCTCCGACATCAAAGTATCTAAATATAATTTATGTTCTAATAAAGCGATATAAGCTTGCGGTTGTTGATTTAGACTATGTAATATATAAGCTTTTACTTCATAGAAAGTGGCTTTAGCTTTTGTAAAATTTGTTTTAATAATTATTGGCTCTATTTCTTGAATTAGTTTATTCGCCTTTATATAATTACCTTCTAAATAATAAATTTTTGCTAATAATAGTTTTGCTTGAGTCATATCATGAATATTAATATTTAGTTGCTCAGCGCTTAAAGCTTCTAAAAGTAAATCCCTTGCTTCTGTTTGTCGGCCAAGTTCATTCAGCGCTATACCCAAGGAAATATTGACGCTTTGAGCTTCTCCCCATTCTTGTAAGGATTCATATATCGTTTTTGCGTTTTCTAAATATGCTGCTGTTTTTGAATGATCTTCTAAATACGCGTACACGAGTCCAATATTATTAAGCGTGTTCGCCATACCGATACTATCTTTATTATACTCTTTAATTGATAATGATTTTTGATAAATACGAATTGCATCATCATATTTTTTTAAATTTCGGTAAACCGCAGCCAAATTATTTAATAACTTCCCGTAAGAAGGATTACTTCCTTCATTTGCATAAAGTTTTTCGGCTTCGATATAATTTTCCAGGGCTTTGCCCATGTCGCCAGCATAATAATAAGCTACACCTTTATTCACAAAAAAATCAATACGTTCTTGTTTCCATTTAATTTCTTTTTCAGCGACGGCGATACCTTTATCATAATAATGAACTGCTTTTTCAAGCTCTCCTTTATAATCTGCTACTAAGCCTTTATTTTTATAAGCATAAATAATGCCTTTTGTATAACGAAATTTTTCCGCTTCTTTCAGGGCTCGATCCGCCCATTCATTTGCCAAATTCAATGAGTCCGGAATGTATAATCTTGATAAATTATTATATGCGTTGATTCGGAGGGTGTCATTTTGAGAAGAAACGAATTTTAATAAACTATCTTTGGGCGTCGTTTGACATTCACAAACCCTTGATATACTTACTTGTAAACAAATGAAACAAAAAAAGATGATTCGAGCTTTCATCGCCAATAATTTTGGTAAAATATAAATATAGCAAATTCTGGTGGGAAATTATGCTACTCTGAGCTTTAAGGTATCACCCATTAGTATGATTTTGTATAGGAAAGATCATCATTGGATCAAGCAATGCACTTTTGATAAGTAAGACTAAATGGAAAGAATCATTTATTTAGTAAATAAATGATTCTTTAAAGATTTATTAATAATTAAGTCGCACACCAATTCTACTCCACCAGGAATAAAACTCTTGTTGTTTGATTCGATCCGGCGTGCCCAAATAAAATCGGAGCGGCGTATTGGTAATATTGATCCAATCTACGAAAACATTAATTCCTTTGGTCAATTGATAATTCATAGTGAAGTCAAAGCGCAGGTTTTGATCGTAATATTCATCCAAATCCGCATCAGCGCCAAGCTCTTGCAAAAAAGCATCTTGATAATTGGCGGTTAAGCGAGCAAAAAATTTCTTGGAATCATAAAACAAAGCCAAATTCGTAGTGTGCTGCGCTTGCCCTGGCAGGGAGATTTTTTCTTTTTCGGTAGAAGAAGTGAAATCCGACAAATCATCTTCGCCAAAAACGACGACGGCATTGGTATAATTCGCAGGGAAACGCTTATTGATAAAGGCTTCCGAATAGGTGTAGGTATAATTGGTGTATAAACCAAAATTGCTAAAAAAGCCTTTTAGAAAATCAAATTTGAACTGCGCCTGAAACTCAGCACCATAAACCGAAGCCTTAATACCATTGATTGCTTTGGTAATTTCCACCAAACTGAAATCTTTCGGATCGCCTTCATGCGCGAAACGCTTAAAGAAAAAGATAAAATCGTCTATTTTTTTGTAGAACACGCCACCAGAGAGGATGCCTTTTCTAAAATAACGCTCGGCAAGAAAATCCACGTTTGTAGAGCGCGGGTATCTCAAATCGGGGTTGCCAAACTTCACTTCTTCGCGGTCTTGTTCGCGGTAGGGCAGTACGTCTTCAAAATTTGGACGAGAATAAGTATAAGTTAAAGCCGTGCGAAGATTAAACCTGTCATTAATGGTGTATTTGAACTGAATTTGGGGCAGTAAAAACTCATGTGTTCGTTGATCGGTGAGCGTGTCAATGCCAACAAAGCGATTGCCGTTTAGCAGGATTTTCGCGCCTTCGTAATCAATTTTGGTTCTTTCAAAACGCAGCCCGCCAAGTACCATCAGCCTCCTGAAATCGTGCCGGAACATTCCATACGCAGCGTAAATCGTTTCATCGGCTTTATAATCTTCGCCAAAAGACTGAGTGCGCGTAGCATTGCGATCGAAAATAAAATGCTGCGGGTAGAATTCATAGAAATCACGCAATTTATCTGCCGAAGGCATATATTCTAACAAATAACCTTGATCCAATAAATTCTCATCACGAAAACCATCGTTGACGCTGGCGAGTGAAAGTTTTGGCCCAACGCCCGGATATTGGGCAGTTTGCTCAAAATAAGCGCCGAACTGCTGCGATTGGATATTGCGTTCTTTTTCTTTCATTCGGATTTTGCCGCCGAATTTGAAATAACCTTTGTTAACATTAGAAAAATCATAAGGTAATGTAATATTAATTCGAGGCGTAATATTTACATCTCTGGTTTCGCTTTCTTCAAAAAGCAGTTCATCCAATTCAAAATTATCATAATCGGTGGCATTTCCGGCGTTGTTTGGATTAGGGAAAGTTGCACGCGGATAATCGGGATCGGTATTATCGAAACGAATGGCAATCGCCTGCCCGGGGCTGTCGAAAAGCGCCTCAATTCTACCAGGTTCTGTATCCTTGGCAAGCGCGTAGAAAATTTGATAATCCAGCGTTGCGCCCCAGATTTTATGTTCCCCGCCAAAATTCAAGGTGTTCAACTCTTGGCGTTTGGTTCGATCCCGTACATCATGTTCAATGCCTCCATATAAATAATACGTTTCTGAGAGCGCGTCGTCCAGATCATAAATTTTGCGGCGGCGAATTTCATTATCCACAAAGCTATTGTACATCCCGCGAAGGTAGAGGAAAGAATTTTTATTAAATTTAAAATCGAGCGTAGGGCTAACACTGATGCGGGTTCTGGTAATATCGTAATGCCGCAATTGTACTTCACGGTATTGGACAGAATAGTTGTCAACGCCTTGATTCTGGCTTCCAAAAAACGGGCCTTTTGCGAAATTATATTCAATATTATCTGAGCCTTGATTGTTTTGAAAAAAGCTGGAATTGACTTGAAAACCAAGTTTTTTATAACGTTGACCGTACGAAAATTGCATTTGATAATTAGCAGTTCCCCTCAAATTATTATAGCCGCCGGAAAGCGTCGCGCCGATATCGGGTACTTCATTGAGTGCCTCTTTGGTTTTGATATTGACCGAACCGCCGATGCCATCGGCATCCATGTCGGGAGTCATCACTTTGTTTACTTCTATGAATTCGATTTGGTCGGCAGGAATGATGTCCATGCCTACATAGCGCACATCGCCTTCGGGAGAAGGAATTTGTTCGCCGTTAACGTTGAAATTGGTGAGTTCAGGAGGCGTACCGCGCAATTGCACAAAGCGCCCCTCGCCTTGGTCGCGCTGAAGCGTGATGCCAGGGATACGTTGCATCACTTCCGCCGCATTCAAATCAGGAAAAGTAATAATCTGTTCAGCAGAAATGACGTTTTTGATGCTTTCGGCTTGTTTTTGTTCCAAAAAAGCTTTGATTTGCCCTTCGGCGATGCCTTCCACTTCTACCGTTGTCAATTCTATTGAAGAAGACGCCAACCTGACTGTAAAATCGGGTGTTTTTCTACTTGAAAAATCGTGGTTAATGCGATTGGTTTCATAGCCAATGTAAGAAATATTGATCGTGATAATCTTTTCTCGGATACCCGATAATTCAAATGCGCCGCCGTTATCGGTCGTCGTGCCAAGAGCCGTATTTTCAATGGCGACAGTAGCGCCAGGCAAGGGCTCGTTGGTATTGGCGTCCAGTACTTTACCTTTGATAGAATAATTTTGACTAAACGCTGCAAAGGAAATCAATTGTGCAACGATTATCCAATAAAAACGAGGATAAAAAAAGGTAGAAAGGCGCATTTTGTATGGATTTAAACCTGGCGGGTTTTCAAAACCTGCCAGGTTTAAGGTGGAAAGATTACTTCTCAATTACAAGCTTCTGAATATACCGTTCACCGTTTTGATTTGCTTGGATGAAATAAACACCCTGTGGCAAATTGTCAACTGGCAACTGAATTTGCTTGCCAAAATCGCTTTGCTGCGTTCTAATTAACTGACCATTAACATTATACAAACGAATCACCGAAGCAGCATCTGCATCCAATTCAATCGTCACCGAGGCGCTATTAGCAGGGTTTGGATAAACTTTTAACGCCTTTACATCTGGTGTAAAAATAGCTCTGGTAGAAGTGACCGTATTAGGCGACGAATAATAAATAAGCAAACGCGGCCTTCTTTCGGGGTGATTCTGACCATCGCCGCCATCTTCAGGATCAGCAATATTTTCGTACGATTCAAATTCCCGAGCGTTTTCTACATCGCTTGGGCCTTGATTTTCTCCAAGTAGAATCAAAGCCAAGGCATTACCGACTTCCCAATTATCTCGGTTTACAATTTCTTGAATGATCATTTTCAAATCAGGTGTGCGGTGGGTTGTCCAAAGTCTCCATTCTTCTGCTACTACCCAAAGAAGAGAAGCGTTGGTTTTAGGACGAGCATCAATGAGCATATCTTCGGT
>JANRME010000271.1:0-29745 GCA_033761835.1 Saprospiraceae bacterium | reverse complement strand
AGACCACCAATGACGTTATACGCTTGAGGAAAATTATTGTAAAATTTGGACGTATTTTCACAAACGACCAAGTAATCATTTGGTAAAATGTCTGCATTCGGAAAGGTGAATTGGTTTTTCAAATCTGATAGAATCCAGCCGCGCAGGTTGACTTTTTCTTTGGAGTGGTTGAACAATTCTACCCAATCGCCTGCCTGACGATTGTTAGCACTGATTTCATTGATAATAACCTTCCCAGCCAAAGGATGCTCATATTTTTCAAAAACGGCTTTGATTGTAGTCACCTTTTCTTTCAATCGAAGCGTCAGCTCTTGCATCTCTGGCGGAGTTTCTGCACCTTCCCAACGCACGAATCGATAGCCATTGTGTGGAACAATCTTGATCGAAACAGGAATACTTTCAAAATATTCGCCTTCATAAGGCATTCGTCCATCCACTTGTACGTAGTTATTCACCAAAACAGAACCCCCGCCTTCTACGCTCACCTGTAAGGTATGCAAAGCGCCGGTGTTGAAGCGATCCATCAGATGCAGGCGCGTGTAATATGGACGTTCTTGCGCAAAAACACGCAGGCGATTTACCTCCATTTGCCATTCATCTTCATTCATGTTCCAACGCTTAAGGTGGCGGCCCATCTCCGGCAAGAGGTTTTGGTATAGCTCTTCGATTTTATATTCTACTCTTCCATTATGAAAAGTTGTATTCAAATGATCGGCAAAGCGTGTAACAAATTTCCTTTCAAACTCAGGGTTTTCGAGTAATTTGCGCAGCAGAAAAGTCGTCCATGGCGGATTAGGCCAAGATGGCCCATTTGGTTCGGTATGGAAAGCCAAACTATTGTTTTTATAGGCCAAGCCATCGTGTAAACCAAAGCCCCAATCTGTATCGTACAGAATCCAACGCCAGCGGCCGTCGTGGGTGCGCGGTCGCCAGTATTTGATATTGCCACCAGCATCCTGATTGTCGAAATAGATTTGGGCAATCTGATAATTCATGAAATTGTCTACATCCATCAAGGTTTGGACGTAGGCGTAATTTGCAGGTTCTCGGAGACTATTCTTTTCAATAAAATCCAACATCCTTCGATAATGTCGGGCGCTGCCTCGGCGTCTAATCATATCGTATTCCAGAAAGTCAATACTATCTTTATCTATACCATCGTGATGATCGGCAATAAAATAGCGATTGATTTTTTCACGAATATTATAAATTCCCCAGTATTGGCCATTGATGTAAACGTGTGCTGGCCGATAATCCTGCTTATCCATATCCCAATCATCCAATAAACCAGTCATCAAAGCATCTCGAAAATGCGTTTTACCCCAATCACTACCGGAGTTGCGCAGCACCAGAAATTTAAAATCTTTCTCTCCTTTTTCACCAAAAATAGGATAATTGAATCGCTTTTCGCCATAGCGTTCGCGCGCCACCAGCGTCATAGATTTTTGAGGAAATAGGCGACTCATTCCTCCAAATAAACGAAAACCACTGAGGCTATTATAAACGCATTGCCCATCGGCTTCAAAAATTTCTACATGGATGGGTACTTCCTGTCGTGTCCAAAAATTAGCCCCAGGCATTTTCCAAGAATCGCCTACCAATTGGTTCCCTTGCATAAACATCCCTTTCACTGGATCAAAAAGGATTCTGGGCGTAATACCGATAGAAACGACGGGGAAACTGGTCTCCGGTTCCTTAATGAAATAAGTATGCGCATACAGCTTGCCAGGTTTGCCATTGCGATAGGCGATGGCCCTCAATGCTGTGGTCTTTTCGATTTTTAGTGTTTTCGTATATTTTCGCGCACGTCGCGTAGGCGTAGTACCATCGAGTGTATAATAAATGATAGCATCAGAAGCTAAGAGCTCTACCTCTAATGTGCTTGTATAAAAACCGCCTTGAGGATAAAATTCTACTTCGGGGAGTGCCTCCTGCTGTGCGAATACACGCAAGCAAGCTATCAAAAATAGCCCTGTTAGTGTTGTTTTCTCCAATGTTATCCTGTGTTTTTGGGTCGCTAAAAGCTAAAACTATCTTTCCCAAGTATATATAACGTAAACATATACAAATAGTCACGCAAATTATGCTTTTTTCTTATCTGTGTAAAGAGGGGGCTTGTAGTTTTTCTTGTTATGTTAGCAAAATAAGCCATTTTGCTAAAAAATGAAACCAATTTGATTTAATTTGTAATTAAATTAGTTACATTAAAACAACTATTTTTTTAGTTAAAAAACTAATTAACTAGTTGTTTTAATTAAAAATTACGTTACTTTTGTACTGTGAGAAATTTTAAATCGAATATGAAAGGATTTTATTTACTATTCTTTTGCGTGATTATGTTTTTTACATCAAAAGCGCAAGCCCCGCTGGATTCAGCAGCGGTTCAGCAAAGGTACACAGAGGCATTAGAACGCATTAATGCTTACCAGTTTGACCGAGCGCTGGAGCTTTTGAGTACTTGCTACATTCAAGATCAGCAAAATAAAGAGTACCTTATTCGAATGGCATATTGTCATTTTCAGTTGGGGCGTTATCCAGATGCAAAGCTATTTTATAATGCAGTTTTGAAGCAGGATTCGCTTCATACGCAAGCGATTAGCTCGCTGGGTTCGATTTTTGAGCGCGAAAACAATCACCGCGAGGCGCTGCGCTACTATATCTATTGGGCTTCGATTGACTCGACCAACAGCTTTGCTTTCAAACGTGGCGGCTACACGGCTATTCGTTCGGGCTTAGGCACAGAAGGCATTTTATATTTTCTGAAAGCACATGAGCTAAATTCCGCCGATATTGAAACGATTGATCAATTGAGTTCGCTGTATATCCAATCTGAGCAATTGGATTACGCGGAATCGGTGCTTAGAAGTGGCTTGAATATTGACCCAAATAATATTCGGTTGTTGCAAAACAAAGCCCGTTTGTTCAATAAAAAAAGAGATTACCCGACTGTTATTCAAGCGATTGAAAAAACGATGGCGCAAGGCGATACCAGCGAGTACTACCAAATGATGGTGGCCGTTGCTTATTTGCAATTGGATAGCTTGGACAAGGCAATCACGAATTTGGAGCATATCGTAACGCGCAAAGAAGACACCGAGCATACCCATCAGTACCTGGGTTTGGCTTATCGCAAAAAAGGGGATGCCGAAAAAAGCATCCAGCATTTTGAAACCGCGATTGAAAAAGGTATTTCCGGGAAAATGCATTCGTACTACGGCGATCTGGGCGCGATTTATGAAGAAAAAGGCGATTATCGGAAAGCGATTACGCATTACCAGAAGGCTTATGAATATGAACCGCAAGCAGAATATGTATTCTTTCAAGCTCGAAATAACGACTTGGCTTACAAGGATAAACGCATAGCGCTAAAACAATATGAACAGTATTTGGCAACGAAGGATCCAAAATTCAAGGAATATGCCGAACAGCGGATCCAACAGATCAAGGAATTAATGCACTTTATACAAAAATAGGAGAATTACTTTTCCTATTTGAGAATATCTTTTAGACATTAAGCTCCATAAATATTACAGCTATGAAAATGATGACATTAGGAATATGGATTATTCTCAGTTTAACTATGCCTGCCTTAACGAAGACAGAGAACGATACGATTGACATAGAAAAAATAAGGGAATTAAAGGAATTCTCTCATGCTTCGGGCGCGGATAAATTCTCTTTGTACCATCATGGCAACCAAGTTTTCCGATGGGATGCACCTGACTGTGATTCCGTAAAAATGAATACAGCTTCGATGGTCAAATCCTGGACAGGATTAATGATTGGCATCCTGATTGACGAAGGGCGCATCGGCAGTGTGGAAGACAAGGTGTGCAAGTACTTGCCAGAATGGGAATCAGCTTGTGAAAATGATATAACCATTCGGCATCTATTGACAATGACTTCCGGTTTATTGAGGAAAAAACCTTCAGAATCGGTTCTTGCTCAAGATAATATGAATGCATTCGTGCTTCAGGTGAAGCTTGATACCATGCCAGAAAGCGTATTTTCTTATTCCAACGAGAGCGTGCAGTTGTTAGGTCTCATCATTGAGCGGGTATGTGACAAAAGCGCCAATGCCTGTTTTCAGGATAAACTATTCGAACCATTAGGAATGGATTCTACGCAATTATGGAAGGACAAGTCTGGAAATGACGTCGCATATGGTGGCTGCCAGACTACACTCGAAGATGCGGCGCAAATTGGGCTGTTGCTTAGAAACAAAGGAAGTTGGAAAGGGAAGCGAATTGTGCCGGAAAAGTGGATTGATCAATCTTTGGCTGGCACAACGCAGGCGCCGTATTATGGCTACTTGTGGTGGATTGATAAAAACACGAATAGTGTGGCAGCGATGGGCGACTTTGGCCAGATGACTATTTATTTTCCTGATTTAGATTTAATTTTTGTGCGACAACAATCTTGTAATAATGCGGATAGAACTAAAAACTTGAATTGGATGGGCCCCGATTTTTTAAATTTGGTCAGGAGTACCGTAAAAACAATTGAAACATCTGATAAAAAACATTAATACATTAAACTCTTAAAAATGAGCACATTAACAAAAGCCGAAGAAGAAATCATGCACATTATCTGGCAACTGGGGCCCTGCGCCGTAGGACAAATCAGGGATGAAATCGAAAAAAATGATGGACAAAAGCCGCCGCATAGCACCATTTCTACCATGGTTCGCATCTTATCAGAAAAAGGTTTCCTGACGCACCAAGCGTACGGGCGCACCTTTGTGTATCAGCCCACGATCACCAAAGACGAATATAGCCGCCGTACATTGAAAAAACTGGCGAGCGACTATTTTGAAGGCTCGATGAATCGCTTGGTCTCCTTTCTAGTGGAAAAACGGGAATTGGATGTGGAGGAATTGAATGATCTATTGGATAAATTGGACGAGGAAAAGATGTGATTAGGAAACCTGGAGATCGGGTGACTTAGAGAAAAGTAAGCAATCGTAATTTGTAAATCCCAATTCATAAATCCATGCTAACCTATATCCTCGAAGTAAGCCTGTGTTGGGCAGCATTTTATGTGCTTTATGCAGTCCTGTTGAGTAGGGAGACTTTCTTCCATTTCAATCGCTGGTACTTGATGAGTACTTTTGTGCTGAGTTTTATTATTCCGAAAGCAGAATGGCAACTGCCGCAGCCTGTGGCTGACAGCGATATTGCAGTTGTTTATTTCCAGCCAATCACCGTAGGGATGGAATCGCTGGAAGTGACCGTCACCGCTACTGCGCTGACTCCAAGCATAGGCGTGATGGACGTGCTGCGTTGGCTCTATTGGATCGGGGTAGCATTTTTTGCATTTCGATTTTTAGTTGGTTTCATACAAATTATTCGATTTTATCATAAAAGTGAACGGCAGCGGCGCAATGGCTATGAATTAGTGCTTTCTGAAAAAACACACGCCCCTTTTTCCTTTTTCAATCGGCTTTTTTTGAGTAAAAAAATGGAACTAAACCCCGAAGATCAACAAAATATTTTGCGGCATGAGCTGGCGCATATCCGTGGCGGGCATAGCATTGATGTGTTGTTGCTCGAACTGGCGGGTATTCTATTCTGGTGCAGCCCTTTTGTATATATGTATCGGCGCAGCCTGCGCAATGTGCACGAGTACATCGCTGATGCCGAGGTGCTACTGACCACTAAAAAGAAACAATATGGCCATTTGTTAATAAGGCAATCACAGTCCGGACACTCGATTGCCATTGCAAATCATTTTCATTCACAATTAAAAAAACGAATCCTTATGATGATGCGTAATCAATCAAAACGCCGGGCGATGCTCAAGTATCTTCTGGTCATACCTTTGACGCTGACGGTGATGTTGGTCTTCTCTAATGCAAATGCCAAAGCAAGCTTCCAGGAACAAGCGGTCTCGCTCGAGCAAGCTATTGAAAAACAGCTTGATCAAAATGTAGAAAAAAGGACCGTTGCTACCATTTCTTCTAATAATTTCACAAGATTAGAATTGACACATGATGGAAAATTACTATTTAATGCAGGCGATCTTGAAATATCAATAGATACTGTACCAGTTCATATAAGTGAAAAAAAGGCAACTTTTGATCCTGTCAACTTTGAAATTCATTATCGGGATGGAAATGTGGTCAAGTTTACGAAAGGCGCAGGTGAGCAATGGGATCAAGATATTAAGCCAGAGGATATAGAAAGCATCGAAGTTATTAAAAAGGATGGCGATAATCGTATAAAAATCTATATGAAAGGCAATAGTGCCAGAAATATTGAACTCACCAATAAATATATTGCCTCAGATGTACGCACGGTACTTGTAAACGCTTTGCAAGATGATATAAAAGCCTGGCGAACAGATTTAGACGTGAATTCCGTTGAGTTTCAGGCATCCTTCTCGCTACGTACACTTCAAGCGACTTATCGAAAAGTAGTGGAACTATATCCTGATCGACAGAATGATATTACAAAAATGGCAAAAGAATTGGCCAGCACCAAAGCTATTGATCTGGATATTAAAAACGAAAATTTGTTTTTATTTCAAACCGTAGTGAATGGCGTTCCAATCTCAAGTAAACTTTCCAGTGCGGTTTCTTATGCTGCGAATGAGGTAGATGAAATGCCCATTTTTGCTGGTTGCGAAGGTATTGCAGACGCTGAAGAACGCCGGAAGTGTTCGGAAAGATCATTATTAACTTTTATTTACAAGAACATCAAATATCCGAAAGAAGCAAGAGAAAAAGGCATCCAGGGAACGGTTTATGTTCAGTATTATATTGATGAAAAAGGTTTAGTCACAGGAGTTACCATTGGAAGAGGCATTGGAGGAGGTTGTGATGAAGAGGTAATCCGTGTGGTCAACTCCATGCCACGCTGGACACCCGCTTATAAAAAAGGCAAGCCCGTCAATACTTATCAAGCACTTCCAGTGAATTATAAACTGGATGGCGACGAAAGAACAGCTTCGTTTTTACAGGATAATGAATTAAGAGACACTATCATAACTTTCAATCTAGACAAAAATGACAAACGCAAAGAGGAAATAGAAGTCCAAGATTGGAACAGCCGTAAAATTACGGTAGTCGGTTATGGCGAACAAAAGGTTTCACCAGAAAAAGCAAAATCCGGAAAAGATGGTGCGCTTCTGGAAGAAATGGTAGTGGTAGGATACCCAAGCGATCAAAAAAATGTCTCCAATGAAGAAATCTTCAAAATTGTAGAGGAAATGCCTTTGTTTCCTGGCTGCGATGAACAGGGTACTTACGAAGAAAAGAAACCCTGCGCCGACCGCAAAATGCTGGAATATATTTACAAAAACATCAAATATCCGAAAGAAGCGCGCGATGCAGGGGTAGAGGGTATGGTGGTGGTCTCTTTCGTCGTGGAAAAAGATGGCTCAATAAGTACGCCGAGAATCATGCGCGACATTGGTGCTGGTTGTGGAGAAGAAGCCCTTCGGCTTATTCATTTAATGCAAGAACGAGTCCACTGGACGCCAGGAAAGCAGCGTGGCCGCAATGTACGCGTGCAATTCAACCTACCGATTCGCTTCAAATTGGAAGATAAATCTACTGAAAAAGTTGAGGAAGCTGCTCAACCGAAAATTGATCTTCCGGCTAATACTTTGCAATTGGAAAGTTTCAAGGTAAGCCCCAATCCTACGAATGGCTCGTTAAATCTCTATTTCAAAGGAGAAAAGAAACCGACAGATGTTACTATTTTTGATATGAGTGGAAAAGGCATTTTTTCATTTCAATTGAAAAACTTCAATGGCGAATATAGCGACACTTTTGATTTGAGTGAGTTTAACAAAGGCGTTTTGATCCTGCAAATTCGCCAGGGGGAAAAAGTCTTCTCGGAGAAAATTGTATTGCAATAAATATTAGACGAAAAAAGCGTACCGCATCCCAAAGGTTCGGTACGCTTACTTATCAGACTATTTTATGCCTTCAGCACTTCTGCTTCTGCTGTACTCAACTCATACCCTTTAATAAATCGTTTAATGGAAGGTCGGAACCTCAGGAAAAGCACAAGCCCTACCGCCACAAATCCAAGATAAATCAGGTTATTTTCTTTGATCGCCACGATAATCGCCAGAATATTAGCCACTTCGATCAACGAAAGACGGATAATACTGGTTTGGCGATAATGTTCCGCTTTTTCTGTCAATCCCTGTAAGATAGCGCCTTGTGCTTTGCGTTGGCTATCAATTAAATAAGCTACGAATACCACACTCAGCAAAAATACCAATGCCAGAATACCCTGCCTGCTGATGTATTCTTGAGCACCCACATGATCGTTCGTATTCCTCACTACAATGGCTTTTGGTAGGGTATCATCGTGAATTGAAAAAAGCGCCGCCGCACAAAATAGCAATTGTACGACTAGTAATAGATTGAAGATAGTGCTTAATTTTTTGAAAGACTGTTTCATTTAAAGTTTCAATTTTTATAGTACTTATCAAGCAAGGTTGCTCGTTTTTCGAGTTGCGTATCGCCACAGCAGGAAACACATCGCCGCAAAAGCAATTAGCCCGATAATATCGCCGGTAGCTCCCATTTTTTCTGCCAGGCCAGTATTTATTTTGCTCATTACTGAAATTGGACTACCATCAGCGGCTGAACCAATGGTCGTTCCTAATAAAATGGCAATAATAATACCCGTAATCGCCCCTCCTGCAATCAACCCCGAACTAAATAACGCGCCAGGCCCCACTTCGGATTCTTCCGTGGTCTTATTTTTTCTATCCACAAACCATTTTATCAATCCACCTACAAATATAGGGGAGGTTGTGGACAAAGGCAAGTAGGCCCCTACCGCAAATGCCAAGGAACTTACGCCACACAATTCAATCACCGCCGATAATGCCATGCCTGCAATGACAAGCCCCCAGGGTAAGTTTTGACTCAGTAATCCTTTAATTACAGTTGCCATGAGCGTTGCTTGTGGCGCAGGTAGTGGATTAGGATGCTCTACAGTGGCTTCGCCAATACCCAGCGTACTTTCAAGCAATAAAAGTGTGAAACCAATTACAACGGCGGAAACTAAAACGCCTATGAGCAAGCCAATTTGTTGTTTGATTGGTGTAGCTCCTACGATATAGCCAGTTTTTAAATCCTGAGAAGTGGCCCCAGCATTCGCGGCAGCGATACACACGATTGAACCGACTACCAGTGCAATCGGTTGGTAATAATCACCCGTCCAGCCGATACCCAAAAACAGCAATGAAGTTGCCATTAGTGTAGCAATCGTCATCCCTGAAACAGGATTGGAAGAAGTACCAATCAATCCTACAATTCTAGAAGAAACGGTTACAAAGAAAAATCCAAAAATGATAATGAGAACAGCAGAGAACAGATTCGTTGGCACATTGGGCAGAATGGTCATTAACAGCACCAAAGCGACACTTCCAACTAAAGTGTAAACCAATGGAAGGTCTTTCTCTGTGCGGCTTTGCTCTATCTTTTGCCCAGAACGGCTTTGCTTTAAATCATTGAAAGAATCACGGAAAGCGCTTACAATAGTAGGCAAAGTTTTAATCAAGGTCATAATCCCGCCAAATGTCACCGCGCCTGCGCCGATATAACGAATGTATCGATTCCAGATTTCACTTGGTGACATATCGGCGATCAGTTTGGTTGCCTCTGGCGCAAGCGGAGCGGTTAATCCCGATCCAATCACTGTGATCAAAGGTATCAATGCCAGCCAGGAAAGCACACCTCCTGCTACCATAATGCCTGAAATGCGTGGGCCAATGATATAGCCAACACCCAGTAATTCCGGAGTAATTTCACCATTAATCGTGCCATTTGGCAAAGCAGAATTCTTACCAAAAACAATCGTTGGTACGTCTTTCCAAAGTCCAATGATAGACATCAGCAGCTTATACAAAAAAGCAATTCCCAAGCCATAATACACCATCCGCGCCAAGTTGCCACCCTTTTCACCAGCTACCAATACATCGGCACAAGCAGTTCCTTCTGGGTAAGGCAGGTTTCCATGCTCTTTAACGATCAAAGAACGACGCAGCGGAATCATAAACAACACGCCCAAAATACCACCAATCAAGGCAAGGACAAAAATTTGAAAATATTGGAAATAATCTCTTCCCCCCGCCATAAAAAGCAGCGCCGGAATCGTGAAAACAACACCCGCCGCTACCGATTCGCCTGCGGAGCCAATCGTTTGTACGATATTGCTTTCCAAAATAGTGGCTTTTCCAAAACGCTTGAAGATCGAAATCGCCAATACCGCAATTGGAATGGAAGCACTTACCGTCAATCCTACTTTGAGGCCAAGATAAACGGTCGCTGCACCAAACAAAATACCAAATATGGAGCCAAGAATAATCGCCTTAGGCGTAAATTCTGGCATGAGGTCTTTCGCTGAAATGTAGGGTTTAAAAGTCTTGTTGTTGGTTTCCATGTTTTATAGGTTAGGTGTTTTCAATATTTCCCGATTAACGAAGCCCATGCATCATCTTATTCAAACGGCTTTGTAGCAAAAACAAAATCCCCGAAGCAATCCCTGCCATCACTACAAAAATCATAAAAAATTCGTACAAATTTGTAATTTGAAAGCCCAGCAGCATTGGGTAATCAGCACGAATGCTCAAGTCATTAAGTTTGGCAAGCATATCTTGTGTTGGTTGCACTGCGCCATTGAGAATTCCTCTCAAATCCACACCATTATCAGCAGCCAAGCGCATTTCACCTTCACCCGGCGGATAAAGTCCACTCAAAGTACCGGCAAGTTTATTTGCAGCCGCATTCGCCAAAAACCAAACTGCCATAAGCAATGAGACTAATTTGAGCGGGGCAAGTTTACTCACCAGCGACAAACCAATCGGCGAGAGGCATAATTCACCCCAAGTATGCAGCAAATAAAGGCTTGTCAGCCAAAACATACTTACTTTGATACCAGGATCAACACCTTTGACGCCAAATGCAATTACCAAATAGCCAATTGCTAATAAAAACAAGCCTATCGCCATTTTTAGTGGTGAATGCGGTTCCAGATTTCGCTGCCCCAGTTTCAGCCAAATCCATGCAAAAACAGGTGCGAAAATGATAATAAAAGCTGCGTTAAATGATTGGAAATAAGCGGTTGGCATTTCGTAGCTACCAATCATACGATTGGTTTGCTCGTCGGCAAAGAAAGTCAGCGAAGCGCCTGCTTGTTCAAATGCGCTCCAGAAGAAAATCACAAAAAAGGAAACAATGAATATGACAATAATGCGATCCTTCTCAATTTTGGTAAGGGTTTTATCTGAAAAGATAAGCCAGACAATTGCAATTACTGACAAAATTAATAAGGGAAAAACAATACCCAATTGATTCACATCTACAAAAATGATGCCCAGTACTATCCCCGCAAACACAAGCGTACCCAAGATGGTGACAATAGAAGTAGGGCTTTTGAATAGAAATTTACTGTTTTGCCCCTCGGGGGATGGCATTCCTACCGGTACGCCCTCGTGCGAAACGATGTATTTATTTTTTAGAATTTGAAAGGTAATTACACTAATCAACATTCCTGTACCCGCTGCAAGGAATGCCCATTTGAAATCATCGGGATTACCCGTATTTCCTACAAAACCACAAACTAGTGGCCCGAGAAACGCGCCCATATTGATCCCCATATAAAAGATCGTGTAAGCAGAATCCTTCCGACGGTCGCCTTCGGGATACAATTGCCCCACCATGGAGGAAATATTGGGTTTGAAAAAACCATTGCCTACAATCATTAGGGCGAGTCCAGCATAAAAAAGATAAGAAGCAGTATCAGGATCGCTTTTGTACCAACTTGCACAGAAAAACAAGACAAATTCGCCCAAGGCCATCACCAGACCACCAAAAATAATTGCTTGCCGATTACCCCAAAAACGATCTGCTAGAAACCCTCCAATGAGCGGTGTGAGATAGATCAAGCCTGTGTAACTACCATATAATTCGGATGAAAACTGGCGGCTGAAAAGCAAAGCCTGTGTGGTAAACAGCACCAGAATGGCGCGCATCCCGTAGTAATTGAAGCGCTCCCACATCTCTGTGGCGAAGAGTACATATAATCCTCTCGGATGACCTGTCGTATTTGCCATACTTTTCCTGCGTTTTTTGATTTTCAAAAAAGTTCAATTGCGGCTAAAATTAGTTTTTTCAACGCAAAAAAAAGTAAAAATGGAAATTCTATTTTAGAAGGACGCAATCCAACCAACAAAAATAGGGGAAGAATTTTGCAAAAATCAGTTCAGTATTTGATCCAAATTTGTATTTGATTTCACCACAAATTTCCAGCCAGCGCTCTCTGCAATGAATTTCATCAATTCCAAGGCCTGGTTGCCTTCTTTTTGAGCAGTAGCGAGCAAATCGCTTTCTTTGGCTTTCTCTTCTATGAATTTTTTGGCGCTTGTATTAATTTTATTATAATCCGCTTCAGAGAAGTAGTTAAATGTGCCTTCCGAAATATCATAATAATCTAAATCATGGTCAATGGATAGAATTTGAGGAGCAGGAAGATTGGTCACTACAATCGTTTTCTCATCGGGCAAGGCGTCAATTTTGAGTTGACTCAAGTCATAGCCTACTGAAACTTTAGCTTTCACGCGTACGAGGGCTTTTTTGCGAAACCAACTCCAATCATAGCCCCAATAGTCTTTGTAATCATAGACCTCAGTGAAATAACCTTCTACCGAGATGAGCTTGGCTACCATTTTCACTTTTTCCAAAATGACCTCCGAACTTTCTTCGCTTTTTACTTCCTTGGTTTCATAAAAATAGCGGGTTGCCAATACGCCTAGCGCAAAAACCGCTACGATGCCTAATCCAATGAGAATTTTCCGTGCCATGTTTTTTTATGTTGTATAGAAGTATAGAGTAAAGGGATTTATTACAAAGTGACACAAAATTTAAAGAATAATTTATTTGTAATCGCTCTACTTTTGTCTTTCTACCCGCTACTATAATATTGCAAAAATACAAAAGCCACAGGAAGCTTTATCCCGCGGCTCTCGATGTTTTTCTAAAATTTGATACTACGACGCGTAGTACGCAGCATTATTTTTTATCTATATCGTCGTCGGTCGTGTTTTTATCGTGATTCACCATTGCGGTCAAGTCGTACTTCAAACCCTTGTAATCTTTCAGAACCGCTTTCACCGAGCCAACCGTCAGTGGGGATTCGATCATTAGTGGAATTCGATTATTATCGTCCGAGATCCAGACCTTCATATCTGTATCGTTTTTAAAGTAAAAATTACCACCTACTTTGGGGCTGAATTGGATGGCTTTGAAGCGGCCCTGCCCCTTGATTTTTTTATTGTCGTCGCGGCCAAGATATTTAACGCTAATCGCCCAAGCTTCTTTATCTACAAAGAGTTTTACAGGAACATGAGCGCCTTTTTGCATATTATTAAAATCCACATTTCGAGAAGAGTAAACCACTGAAAGAATGTCGTGCATACAAGCATCAATATCGTATTCAGTTGGTACGGCTACGTCTTTTGATTTACCGCGCATGGAAACCGCCTTATTGCGCTGCCGATCAAAGGTGATTTTATCGTACAAACGATATTTCCCTTCCTGCACATCACGAATAGAAACCGTAGGCAGCAAGGTTTCTTTATCCACGTAAGTATCGTACCGATCCCGCACTTTATAAAACCATTCATAGGACTTATAAGTACGCCCACTCGCCGATAGCAGGTATTGATCTCCCTGGTCTTTTACCCGAAAAGTTACTTCTCCGGCTGCGATCCATACAAAATTCCAGTTGTAATACATTTTGTAGGTTATTTCTTCGCCAGGTCGAAAAGCACTATTGGTGATACTACAAATTTGTGCTGGCGCAGAAAGCGTTGCTTCCGATGCCCTTATACTTGTTCTCATTGAGGTCTTCACGGGATAGTCGAAAGCCATGAGAACAAGCAAAAAAGCAGTAAAGAGTCCTCCTCTAAACAGCAATTTTCTCATAAGCTGGTGATTTTTTTATGTTTGTTATGACGATAAATATTGCTCCAAGTAACGCGGGCAAGGCTAAATTTATTATAAAAAGCCCAAATGTCGCCGCTAACACACTGATTTCGTGCACATTAAAATACCCCCAAATATACAAGGCAATTTCTGCACGTGCCAGCAAGGCACCAATGGGGGGCAGCGGAAATCCGGTTTGAATCAAAAAGATTGTTGCAATCGCTGCAAATGCGTCCAAAATTGGCACATCCATACGCAGAAAATGCAATAACAACCAATATTGAACGCAGTATGTCAAATAGCGCAGGAGTGCCCACGCTATAGCTTGCAATTTTTGCTGGTCATTACACATTCGCAGCACTATTATTTGTTTACGAATGCGCTTCCACATTTGTTTTCCTGCCAGCCAGTAAATGATCGGAATGATCGCTTGGATTCGGAAAAAAATAATTATCAAGGTTAAAATAAATCCAAGACCCAATACGCCTACTCCGAATAATAGATACGTTTTGAGCACTAAATGGTTGTAAGAAAACCACAAAAATCCGACCAGTCCAACGGAAAAAAGGACGATCATTTGGCTGATGCTTCCTAACAGTGTAGCTACGACGATTCGCCAGGTATGCCGCCTTTCTGTAAGCAATACGCGCCCGCCGTACTCGCCAATGCGATTAGGCGTAATTAATGACATTGCTACGCCCGCCAGCACAGCTTGATACGATTGCCAAAAACGCATTTTGGAAAAAGACCTGGTGAATTGCAGCCACTTAAAAGTCTCGAAAGCCCAATTTACAGGCATTAAACCAAGCGCCAAAATAAGCCAAGGTAAGTGCGCCCATTCCAATTGGGTTTGAAAGGTTTGAAAAGCAAAAAGGAGATCTTGGCGGGCAAACACTTGATAATACAAGGCTACCAAAAAAAGCATAACAATAAGTATGTTCAGAATTGGTCCGAACAATTTGTTTTGACGATACGTAGATAGAATTGCCTCCACAGGAATCGTTTTTAGAGCAAAGACAGTGGTCAATGCGCTGTGATAAATGGTCAATGAGTTTTAAGAGGCAAGCGATTCAGGTTTGTGCAAAAAAAATGCGTATTTGAAAAATAAAAATTTTGCTTATGATATTCAAACTTCCGTTTAAAAATTGGTGCTTCTTGCTGCTTCAAACTTTTGCTGACCAGCCGCTCGCCAGCGAAAGCGATGCGCATAAAAATTTGGTTTTCTTTCTAATACATCAGCGATAATATTTCCAAGTATTGGTGCAAATTTAAATCCATGGCCGCTCCCTCCAGTTGCCACCAAAAGCCCAGGTTTATCAGGGTGATGATCGATATAAAAATTGCCGTCCCAGCTATCGCAATACATACAAACCCTGGTTTTGACAATCGGCGCGTCTTTTAATGCTGGTAGAGATTCGGATAAAAATTTGCGCAAAGCGACAAAATACTTTTCTGGTATTTCTATTTCCGTATTTGGGTCTTTTTCTATACCAATGCCATGATTACCGATTTTGACGACTCCATCAGCTTGTGCAGGGAAACCATACCAACCTGTTTTCGACATATCGGCACTCCAGCCAGGAAAAACTTCCCCTTTAAAAAGATTGGGATTTTCGGGTAACAAATGAAAAACTGGCTGTCCTTTTACAGCCAAACAAGCTTTTAATTCCGGCAGAATTGAAGGCGTCCAAGCGCCTGCCGCTACGATAGTTTGACTCGCCGAATGAACCTGCCCAGATGTAGTCTTAATACCTTCTATTTGATTGCCTTTTTCAATAAAATGAGCAAAGCTATCTCCTTCATGAATCTGCACACCTGCTTGCCTTGCCATTTGCACCAATTGCGCGACTACATTAGCACTTTCCGCCCAGCCGCCGCGCGCATTGTAATAACCATCTCTATATTTTTCAGCGTTCCAACTGGGAAAGCGATTTTGAAGAAAACCACTATAAAGTTGCTGAATTGGAAAGTTTTTCTTTTGCATCGTTTGCAAACTCTGCCTTTCAAAGGAATCGGGCTGCATTGCTTGTGATGTAAGCAATAAAAAGCCAGTTTGATGATACATCTGACGGGGGAATTTCTGATTCCAAGCATCCCAACCCTGAAATGCTTCATGCATCAAATCGGCATACAACTCATCATCGCCATAATCAGCTCGAATCATCTTTGTAATATCGGTAGAAGAAGCATCGGGATGAGGTATAATGTCTCGATCAAAAACCGAAACTTTGTAGCCTCGGCGACTAAGCTCCAGCGCTGCAGTTATACCATAAATGCCACCTCCAATGATATTGATTCGTTTTTCAGTACTTGGCTCCATGAGAAAAATATGACTTAGGTGAATGTTTTAGCTTTTATCAAATGCTCTACATACAAGCTTACAAATTCCTCTATGCTCTTCCTGCGATACTGCATCACCCACCGCGGATGCGGTAATACTAAAATCTCGTCAAAGAAGTGATATTGCTCATTTATTTTTTGAAAAAAAGCAGCATTCTTGCCTTGCCCCATGCACAGCGCTACTTTTCGACTGATAGGAAATTCTTGTTGCTTTTGAATACTATCAACGATAAAAGGCGTCACGGCTTCTTGAAGTTCCCGATCGTCATAATAATTGTAATTTTTGCTATTTTTGGTAAAACCTAAGGGACTAAGCGAACTAATATAAAATTGCTTGTAAAAAACTTCCAAACCTCCAAACGCATGGATGAATTCATAAACAAATACAGAGGATAACTCCGGCTTTTTTTGAAAATTATTGGAAATACTGCATTCTTCGGCTAAACGAATCGGATCCGTAAACGGCACGCCTGTTACGCCTGCGCCGAAGCGTCCAGGATTGATTCCAAAAATAAAAATGCGCTGTTCCTGATCGTTGTAATATTTTTCGTAGAAGGTTGTCATTGCCTGGATGGTTCTTGAATCTCCATAAGGGAAGAGTACTTCAATGCCATTCGGTACATTGAGATACGTGGGCAAATTTAGATTGAATTGGAGAACTTGTTGGGCGAAAGTCATTACAAAGCGGGAAGTTGGAGGAGGGAAGTCGGAAAGGTTTTCGCAATTCCGACTTCCGAATTTGAAATTATCTTGCAAACGAAACAGCCCGCTTTTCGCGGATAACGGTCACTTTAATCTGACCTGGATATTGCATTTCGTTCTGAATTTTCTGAGAAATCATAAAAGAGAGGTCATCTGCATATTGGTCGGTAACTTTTTCTGCCTCGACGATCACACGCAGTTCACGTCCTGCTTGCATTGCATAGGCCTTTTGTACGCCATCGTGTGCAAGTGCCAGCTCTTCAAGTTCACCAATTCGCTTGAGGTAGCTTTCCAGAATTTCCCGCCGAGCGCCTGGGCGAGCGCCAGAAATGGCATCGCAAGCTTGCACAATCGGTGAAATGATATTATTCATCTCGATTTCGTCGTGGTGTGCGCCAATCGCATTACAAACAATAGGATTTTCTTTATATTTTTCAGCCAACTTCATCCCCAAAATCGCGTGCGAGAGTTCGCTTTCTTCTTCTGATACTTTTCCAATATCGTGCAAAAGCCCAGCCCGCTTGGCTAATTTAATCTGCTTAGGATTCATCCCCAATTCGGCTGCCATTGTAGCACAAAGGTTTGCCGTTTCTATCGAGTGTTTAAGCAAATTCTGACCATAAGACGAACGGAAGCGCATCCGCCCCACCATTTTGACCAAGTAAGCATCCAAGCCATGCAAGTCGAGTTCAATTACAGTACGCTCGCCGATTTCCACAATTTGCTCTTCCAATTGTTTGCGGGTTTTGGCTACAACCTCCTCGATACGCGCCGGATGGATACGACCATCTGCCACTAATTTTTTCAATGCCAAACGCGCGATTTCACGACGAATTGGATCGAAGCTGGAAATCACAATTGCTTCTGGGGTATCATCCACGACGATTTCTGCACCGGTAGCGGCTTCTAGGGCTCGAATATTGCGACCTTCGCGTCCAATGATTTGACCTTTTAGTTCGTCAGAATCCAAGTGGAACACCGAAACCGTATTTTCAATAGTATATTCGGCGCACATACGCTGGATGGTTTGAATGACAATCTTTTTCGCTTCTTTGTTCGCGTTTGCCTTTGCTTGTTCAACAGATTCTTTCACGATCGCCATCGCATCGGTTTCTGCCTTTGCTTTGATGGCTTCGAGTAATTGTTCTTTGGCTTCTTGCTCGCTCAGGTTGGCTACTTTTTCCAATTCCTTGATACGCAATTCATTAGCCGCTTCTAATTCTTCTTTTCGCTTTGCAACGATTTTCAGCTGCACTTCTAAGTTCTCCCGAATGGTCGTCAACTCACTCGCTTTAGACTCTAATTCCGTTTTTTGGACTTCCAACCAATCGACTCGTTCCTGAAATTTTTCTTGCTTTTGTTTTAATTCACCTTCCTGAGCTTTTACTTCTACTTCCCGATCTTTCATTTCCAGCAAATGTGAAGCCTTTTCTTTATCAAAATCCGAGCGCATTTTGTTAAACTTCTCCTTTGCCTCCTGAATTTTCTGTTGCTTGATTCGTTCATGATGGCTTTCCGCCTGCCCCATTACTTTTTCTGCCTTCGTTTCCGCTTCGTCCACAATTCGCTTAGCTGTCAGGCGTGCTTCCTTTATTTCCAGGTCGGCTTTGGCGTTCATCTCTTCGATTTTTCTCAAGCCTGCCCGTTTCATCAAGCCTTGTACTATAAAGTATCCGACTCCCGCGCCAACTGCCAATCCTATCGCAATTCCGATGACTATTTCCATACTACATTGGTTTTACATTTTAATAAAATATATAGCGATTTTTTGATTTAGTGATGTTGCGTTAAATCATTATATCACCAAATCACTACATGAAAATAGCGAAGCGTTTACAGCAACTTATCGAGGAGTGCATCCAATTGAGAAAGCTTATCAGAGAGTGAGAGTTCCGGATTTTCCACCTGAACGGATTGTTGCAGGACAGCTTTGTGCAAGTCGACGGCATACGTCAGTACCGTCATCGAAAGACAGTCTTGTTTATCTTTATTCGTATAGGCTAGCTGAAAACGATTGATTTTCTCGTTGACTTCCTTTACGATTTTGCGAATGACCGGCTCATCCTCTACTTTGATTTTCAAAGGATAAGGTCTTCCAGCAATCAAAACTGTTATACTTTTCGTATCTTGCCCATCCATACACACACTCTAATTGCGGTGCAACCAATCAATACATTTGTCAATTTCTATAATGTACTGATCTATAAGCTGCTTCAAATACTTGGAATGCTCTGTCTCCTCCTTTACTTGCTGCGCTAATACGCTTTGCGCGTTTTCCAATTTATCCTTTAAGGCGCTGATCGTCGCCTCTTGTTTTTCCATATTAGCTTTAATCTGCTGATTTTCAGTCAGCAAAGCGGCGTTTTCGCGTTGTAATCTTTCGAGTTTGAGCGCGAGTTGTCGCACTTTTATTTCAATTCCTTCGATTTGTTCGGTCAAATTCATATTTCGGAAGTCGAAAGTTCGACATTGGAAATCGGAACAAGTAAAGTTTCCTATTTCCGACTTCTGCTTTCCACTTTAATTAACGTCTAATCGTCGCGCCTAATTTTATTTCGTATTCTTTTGCCAATTGCTCCATCACTTGCTCCACCTCCTTGTCTTGCAAGGTTTTGGTAGTATCTTCCAGTGTGAAACTCACGGCATAAGAGCGTTTTCCAACGCCAAGCTGTTCTTCATTTTCATAAACATCGAACAAGTTGACATCTTTGATGATATTTTTGCCTACTTTTCTGGCAATCTGCGCAATATCTGCAAATTTTACGGAATTTTCAATAACCAAGGCTAAATCTCTTCGCACCGTTGGAAACTTGTTCAATTCTATAAAGGAAATACTGTGTTTTGATAAGACTTTCAGCAAGTTATCCCAATGCAAATCGGCATAAAAAACGCCACCTCGAATCTCCATTTGCTTGACCAATTTGGTCGAAACCTTACCCAATTCTGCCAACACCTGCTCGCCACGATGGTAGCGAATGCCATAGCTGAAAACGTCGTCTTGAAAAGCGGTTTCCTGATAATTGCTTGCACCTAAACGAGTTAGGATACTTTGTATAAATGCCTTTAGCGTGTAGAAATTCGCTTCTTTTTCTTCTTTCAACAACCAACTTTCAGGATGGCGTTCACCCGTCAAGAATAAGGTCAAATGGTTTTGCTCTTTATATTTTTCACCCGATTTATGATAGGTTCTACCAAATTCATACAATTTTAAACTCAACTGCTGGCGATTTTGATTGCGCACAATGGCCTCCAAACCGCTGAAGAGCATCGTCGGGCGCATAATATCTTGAGTCGGATTAGAAGTATTATTAATATAAACCAATTCCTCTTCGGGAATGCTGCTCAACATTTCTTTGTAATAGCGCGATTCGGTGATAGACATTGCCATCGTTTCGTGGAAGCTATTGGCTACCAGGTAGTTACCGATTAAATTGCGTACCGCGTTTGGATCGGGTTGCGGCGCAGAAGCTGCTGTAATTTGAATTTTCTCAGGAATAGGCACATTATTAAAACCATAAATCCGCAGGATTTCCTCAATCACATCAGCAGGGCGCGTCACGTCGGCTTTATTGGTCGGAACGGCAACAGTGAATTTCTCTGAATCTTCGGCAAGAATATCCATTTCCAGCGCCGCCAGAATTTTCTTGATTTCCAATTGCTCAATCTCCGTTCCAATCAAGCGGTTCACATGGGCATAGGCGACTTCCACTTTTTTCTTTTCAATCGGATTTGGATACAAATCGACAATTTCAGAAGCGATCTCGCCGCCGGCAACCTCCTGAATCATCAGGGCCGCGCGCTTCAGCGCATAAATGGTAATATTCGGATCGCTGCCTTTTTCAAAAACCTTTGCTGCTTCCGAATTGAACAAACCTTGCCGTGTCTTGCTCCGTCTGATCCATTTTGGATGAAAATGCGCCGATTCTAAGAAAATATTTTTGGTCTCGTCTTTTACGCCCGATTTTGCGCCGCCAAAAACACCGCCAATACACATTCCATTGGATTTTCCATCACAAATCATCAAGTCTTCGGCGCTCAGGCTGCGTTCTACTTCGTCCAGTGTAGTAAATTTAGTGCCGTCAGACAAGGTTTTGACAATCACTTTTTTATCGGTAATTTCATCCCAATCAAATGCATGGAGCGGTTGCCCCAACTCGTGCAACACGAAATTCGTAATATCAACAATATTATAGATGGGACGTACACCGATGAGTTTGAGGCGGTTCTTGAGCCAATCCGGCGACTCGCCTACTTTCACACCTTTGATGCTCACACCAGAATACCGCGGGCAAGCTTCGTAATTTTCAACGACCACATCCAACGTCAAATCTTGATTATCCACTTTGAAAGCCTCCACCGATGGGAGCTTGACTTTGCCTTCGTGATGGTAATTGATCTTCAGGGTAGCAGCGAGGTCTTTCGCTACGCCTACGTGGTTGGTAGCATCGGAGCGATTTGGCGTCAAGCCAATCTCATAAATCGTATCGGTTTCAATATTAAAATAATCTTTCGCCAAAGTGCCAATCTGCACATCTTCGGGCAGTACCATAATACCTGCATGGCTTTCGCCCAAGCCCAGTTCGTCCTCCGCGCAGATCATGCCTTGTGATAGCTCGCCGCGAATTTTGGTTTCTTTGAGTGTCAATGGTTCTTCGCTGCCTGTGGGGTAAAGTGTTGTACCAACCTTTGCCACCAATACTTTCTGTCCCGCAGCTACATTCGGTGCGCCACAAACGATCGAGAGCAGATCGCCGTTGCCAATATCCACTTTTGTAAGAGACAGTTTATCCGCATTTGGGTGCTTGCCGCATTCCATTACCTGCCCAACAACCACACCTTCTAAGCCACCTTTCACACTTTCCACCTGCTCCATGCCTTCGAGCTCCAAGCCAATATCGGTAAGGATTTCGCCCAATTGTTCCGGGCTAAGTTTTATATCTAAGTACTGCTTTAGCCAATTCAGTGAAATTTTCATTTCGTTCTGCTATTTCGTTGTCCAACTATGAAAAACCAAATTAAGTTCGGGTTTGTAAAAAAGATGGGCAAAGATAAGGAAAGCCCTGTATTTGTCAAACGTTAAAGATTGAAACCTTGCAAATCCAGGCTCAACGATAAGTGTATTTAAAGTGCATTAATGATTCATAAACGCCATCAATTCCGGGCGTTGCAAGTGCTGATGGAGCAAAATATTGGGTGTGACCTGCGCAAATTGCTTAGAATCTTTACATAGATGATAATAATCGGTATAACCAAAATCCAGCGCTACGGTGAGCCAGTCTAGTTCAGGATATGCTTCTTTGTATTCAAACGCTTGAAAAAAGCGATTGATACGACTGTACAATTTAGGTCCGACACCCATGCGTTCTTTAAATTTTCGTTCAAATTGGCGCGGACTAAGGCAAGCCTGATTCGCCAACCAATCTAAAGCATATCCTTTCGGATGATGTAATAAAATTTGTCCAATCGTATCAATACTATGCGCTTCTTTTTTAATTTTATGCAGTTTACTTAGTAAATACTCATCGGCGCGTGCTATCATTTCTTTATAAGTAAGCGCATTAGCGATTTGGTCATTTACATTTTGTAATTCATTGCCAATAATAGCTTCTGCATCAGTGAATTGCGTGGTGAGTTCGTGACTCGAAAAACCCAACAAACGATACATTCCGCCAGGTTGAAAAATGACCATCAACATCAAAAAGTCATGTCCGAAGTGGGTAGCGAAATTGAGCCTACCAACCTGCTGCCCAAAAAGGGCATTGCGGGCTACTTTATAGTTATTGCCAGAAGCAAGGTCATGCGAATGGATGAATCCCCGAGCAAAAAATGCCAGCGCCTGCTCAACCCTTGCCGGGTAAGGTTTGATATTGTAAGGCGTTGGTGGAAAGTTCACCAACAGATAATTGCGTACCAAGTGGCGCAGGGCAGGCGCAGGCATTATTTCTTGGGAAATCATGACCGTGAATTTACTTACATTTTTCCAATATCTTTATCAAAGCTTCGGGCTGGTTGCGCATTGGGTAATGGTTACCGGTCATTTGTAATACTTTCCAGCCGCGCTGTTTCGCTCTTTCCCCAAAAGGTGCAAAATTCCCTTTGCTGACATCGCCATCGGGCGTCATTAGGATATAAAAAGTAGGGATTTTTTTAACGGCTGGATTTTTAATTGTTAATGGTTCGGTAAATGTTTTGAGTGGCTGCGGTACGTCGGTAGGTGGCGTAGGACTAGTAGGACCAAAAAAATACGACACAAATCCATCCTTGGTAAATGGCTTGGTCATGGCATTATCTTCATTCTCTCCTCGGGAAGCGAATAAACTTTCGCCGTCATTCGGCACAAAAGCGTCGAGGTAAATCAATTTCGCAATGCGGTCAGGCACTTGCTCGGCAACGCCCGAAATCACCATGCCACCGTAGCTATGCCCTACCAACGTGATATGATGCAAATCTTCAAAACGAATCACATTAACAATATCTGTGATGTGTGTGGAAAGGTTAATACCTGCATTTGCTAAGTGGACGCGCTCACCCAAGCCGGTCATGGTAGGGTGATATACGACATGACCTTGCGCCGTCAGCAGCGAATCTATTTTTTTGTATTCCCAGCCGCCGCCCCAAGCGCCATGGACAAATAAAAAGGTCTGAGATTTGGAGGTAACTTCTTGATTTTGAGCTTTTAAAAAACTTACTACAAGCAAAAATAGCAACAGAATAGTCGTTTTTTTCATGATTTTGAGTGTTTAATTTTACCGCAAAGCTATTTCTTGCCGAGAAGCACTTACAAGTAAAAAAACGACATTCTATTTATCAAAAAACGATTTCTATTGAATCACCTTCACCTGTGCCACTTGCAGCACGTCCTTCTTATCGCCGCCAATATGCACAAAAGCAACGAGCTTGCATTTATCAGCATTCCAGTCAGCAGGAATTGTATAAGTAAAGTTTTTGGCAATTTTTGCACCAACGCTCAGGGATTCTGTCAGTGGATTACCATCAAAATTACTCAACATATCGCGGAGGACGTGCTTATGCTTGTAATCCGCCTGCTTACCGGTGGGCGTGAGTTGCACGTCTTCGATGTCGTCTTCGGTGAGGGCCACGCTGAGGCGAACATCAGTAGCATCAAGGGTTTCCAGGATTTCAAGATTGACGGTGAGATTTAATTGTCGATTCGCATCGTTATAATTTCTTTGTAATTCTACCTTCACCTTCGGTGCAATGGCAATTTCCTGCGCAATGTAGCCGGGCCATTGGCCTTGACCTAATTGCAATCGTGGTTCACTGTCAAACAATTTTCGATTGACTACTGCTGCGGGATAGCCCAGCGGCGAACCCAAGAAATTCAATAGATTATCACCATCCGCAGTGCGAAGGTCGAATTTGCTTTCAGAATAAGGCGGCGCGAAAAAACCAGCATGAAAAGATACCACGACCAAGCGTTCTCCATAAATATTAATTAATGCTTGCAAAGCCTCACTTCCCGCAGGGCAGTTGACGCAACGCACGCCAGTATACTCTTCCACCAACACGTTGCGCTGCACCTCGCCACCGCCGGGATTGGGGTCAATGGGGTTGATTACAGGAGGAATTTCTTCGCAGGACAAGAGCCACAAACTACAAACTGCAAG
Source organism: Saprospiraceae bacterium (assembly GCA_033761835.1). GTDB lineage: Bacteria > Bacteroidota > Bacteroidia > Chitinophagales > Saprospiraceae > JADJNW01. The sequence continues at coordinate 5,124 of JANRME010000271.1, read as the reverse complement.
GAACAAGATTATTAGCTTCTTCATTTTAAATAAATTTTTGGGTTATTCACAAAATCCGACTTCTCGCTTCTGTCATCTCATATCCTAAAACGTCGAATTCACGGTCATCTTCACCCCACTAAACGCAGGCTCCAAGCGACAAATGCCGCCCGCACAAACTACGCCTTCTACTTGTTTTACATAACTTAGTGAAAAACGATTCGAGCGATAGGTGTAATAAATATCAAATCTTGGGTAATGAATATTTAATTTTTCGCCATTTTCATTTACCGGAGAATTACGCCCTGCTTTAACATTATACATATCAGAGGCTGTGAATGTCCAGTGCGGCGCAATGCTGAATTCTGCCAAGCCAAAGAGCCAACTGCCATAATCTTGTCTCAATTCCACAGATTTATCTTCGCCCGTAAACATCGCCTGCGCCTCTATTCGCAAGGCTTTGGTGCGATCGAATTTGTACAAAAACTCTGCGAAAGGTGTCACCGTTTGCACATTCGGCACGCCGGGTTTGAATTCGTAAACTTCCTGATTATAATTTTGAAATTGTACGCCACCCAAAATGCTCCATTCGCGTTTATATTTATAACCTATTTCGGTATAAATTTCACGATATAATAATTCGTCATCCAGATTTGTAATATTGGAAACATTTATATTAAAAGTCCAGTCTTTATTATATAAATAACGAATATCCGCTTGAAAAGCTAATTCGCCCAATTCCTGTGTAGCGGCATTATAACGCGAAGGTAATCGATACGTATTCACGCGCGCCATCGGCGGCAGGAAGTTCACAAATCCTTGATTCGCTTGTGCTTGCGGGCGCGTACGAAAAGTAAAATTTTCGGTTCGCTTGGCTTCTAAGGTAATACCCAAGCCACTTTTCGCATAACTGATGCTGGAATACAGCACGGAGCCTGGTTCTTGTATAATAATACCGGTGTTGATGGGGTCTTTGGTTTTATATGCTGCTTCCAGATACCAGGATACTGGGCCAGCGGTTAAAGTATTATATAATGAAAAAGCGTAAGCATTATATTTTGGCTCAAAAATATCATCTTTTGGATACGTATTTAAAGTTGCCACTAAAGAATTCATCGAATTATCATCCAAAGTACGATTCAGAATGCCAAAGCCCGGCGCAAGCGCTACGCCACCTGTAGAGTCGCCAAGCGTCAGAAAACCTTCTATATTTAGTCCTTTTATAATGGAATTATATGTATCAAATTGTTGCTTTTGGCGACCTGTAAAAGCTTTGATTTGCCAATCAGGCGCAAGATCATAAGAAAGTCGTAAACCGTATAAAGCATTGTCAATCAAGAGTGGACGCTCTTCATAAGCTCTGAATATGATACCGCTGCCAATCTGGTCGTAAATATATCCTGCGGAAATCCCCAACTTATTGATTTTTTTATTGATAAACCAGCGTCCAATGCCTTCATCGGAGTAAGAACCTGTGGGATTTAATAAATTAGAATTATTAAACAAATCAAATCGCAGGATGAAATCGAAACCCCAATTGCTGTAGGCCAAATTGAGCCAAGCCTCACCCCCGTAGAGTTGGCGGTCGTACTGAGGTGTATTGGCTGCGCCGATTGTGGAGTCACGAATAAAAAAATTGGCATTGGTTTCCAGGCTACCAGAAATTTGCGGATTATTTTGCGCAAACAATTGATTGACAAGCAATAATATAGGGATTATGCAAAGAATCGGCTTCATCGGTTTTGTTTTAGCACACCAGATACCAAACCTTTTCTAAGGTCTGACTTCTATCATGTACGGTCTTAAAGGTTAAATGTTTCCTAACGGACAGCTTCCTTTGGCCGAAAGCTTTAATTTTGTAAAAACATTGCTCAAAAAAACTAAAAATTTACCAGACCACACCATGAAGCAATTCCTGATTCTTTTCGTCATCACGACATTTAGCTCTTTTTCTTTATTTGCGCAAAAAGTGATCCCCTCGGTAGAAGTGAAAACTTTAGATGGGCAAACTGTTGATATTCAAAAAATTACCAATAGTGGAAAACTTGTAATCCTAAGCTTCTGGGCGACCTGGTGCAAGCCTTGTCAACTTGAACTCGATGCGATGGCGGATTTATACGAAGATTGGCAGGAACAATATAATGTGGAAATTATAGCGATCACCATTGATACGCAGCGCGCACTGCCGAAAGTAGGTCCGATGGTCGAAACCAAAGGCTGGCCCTACACCATCCTCTCTGATGCGAATCAGCAATTAAAAAACGCACTGAATTTTCAGACGATTCCGCAGACTTTCCTCGTCGATGCAACGGGCAATGTAATATATGCGCACTCTGGCTACGTGCCTGGCGATGAATATGAGTTGGAGAAGAAGATTAAGGAAGCTGCTGGGAAATAGTAATCTTTGATATTTTTAAAAAATCGGAATTATAATTTTACTCGATTCATTTTGAGGCTGTTTAAAATTAATAAAAATATTAATATGAATAAAAAGTGATGTTGTAAATTTACAAGAGGAAAAATCAAAATTTGTAAAACATAACATCACAAAAATGCTAGATGCAGAGATACTCCTCAACGCCAGGCTTTTTTGTGAGTATGTTTCTCTCTATTCAGCAGATCGCTATGAAACCTTAGCTGCCACTTGGCTGGCTATGAATTTGATGAGTATGATACACTTATTTTTGCGCAAGATTCGTAAATGTATTATTAAAAATTATTAATTTTAAACAAGCTCAAATGAATAAGTTGGGCAAAAAGGGGCAAGCCTTTCTATTTATTATTGATTTTGCCATGCAGCGGCCTTTGGTTTTGCCTTTATCAAAAGTAAATCCAAAAGAAATTTTGTATGAAATCAATGGCGTTACGAATGCTCCAAAAGTAAAGCCCTTGCGCAAAGCCATTTTTTTTGAGAAATATCCTTTGGCTTTCGCCGAATATGCTTCTAAGTTCGATTTTGTGAAAAATCAAATTCAAATAGGTAATAGCTTTCTGGTGAACCTCACTTGCCCAACGCCAATTACCACCAATCTTAGCCTGAAAGAAATTTTTTATCATAGCCAAGCGCGTTATAAACTTTATTTTCGGGATCAATTTGTGGTCTTTTCACCGGAGATTTTTGTGCAAATCCGCAATAACCAAATCGCTTCATTTCCCATGAAAGGCACAATTGACGCGGCAATTCCGAACGCGAAAACCATTATTATAAATAATAAAAAAGAAACCGCCGAACATTACACAATTGTAGATTTAATTCGAAATGACTTGAGTATGGTGGCTCAGAATGTGCAGGTGAAGCGCCTTCGTTACATAGAGCAGGTGCATACTAACGAAAAAAATTTGTTACAAGTAAGCTCGGAAGTTGTAGGTGATTTAGAAAGCAATTGGCAAGAGCGCCTCGGCGATATCATGTTTCGTTTACTTCCTGCAGGTTCGATCAGCGGCGCGCCCAAGCCTAAAACCATTGATATTATTAGAGAAGCGGAGCAATACGAGCGCGGTTATTATACAGGCGTTTTTGGTGTTTTTGATGGAAAAAATGTAGATTGTGGTGTAATGATTCGGTTTATTGAAAAAACACCTCAAGGCTTATTATATAAAAGCGGCGGCGGTATCACCGGTTTTAGCGAAGCAAGCAGTGAATATCAGGAAATGATAGATAAAGTATATCTGCCCATACAAAATAAGCAAGTACGAAGTCACTCAAATTCTATGTCTCTACATTCCTAACGTACCAATGCTTCAAGTCCCCCTTTTATCCTCTCCGATTCAAATCTTTTGGAAAAAGACTCGATTTTCCCCTTTTGGTGGACAGTTCCCCCTTCCGATTGGTCTGTGCTTTGGCACTATCATAAGCCGGGCAACCCGATTTTCGACTACAAGACACGAAAGTAGTAGTAGAAGCCGCAAATATTAACATAAACAACAGAAATACAAGCTTTTTCATGTGTTATTTTTTTATCTTTTAAACGCATTGATGAGGTATAATAATACAGTTTTCGACGAAAAATAGTCAAAACACCCGTAAACACTGACATTTTTATTCATTTTTAAGCACAAAAAAATTGCATAATTCAAACAAACCCTTAATTTTGAGGCATATTTCAATTTTTTCATCAAAAACCATTGAAATGAATAAAGGAGATTTGATCAACAAAATTGCCGAAAGCGCAAAATTAACAAAAGCGCAAGCTGGTGACGCGCTCAATGCAGTGTTGGACAGCGTCGGTGGCGCTTTGAAAAAAGGTGACAAAGTAACGTTAATTGGCTTCGGTACTTTTTCCGTAGCTACGCGCGAAGCTCGCACCGGTCGCAACCCTCAAACGGGCGCTTCCATCAAGATCAAAGCGAAAAAAGTAGTTAAGTTCAAGCCTGGCAAAGAGTTGTCAGATTCTGTGAACTAAAAAGGGCTTTACAAAAAGATAAAAAGGGCAATTTGGGGTAACTCGAATTGCCCTTTTTCATTAATTTTGCGCTTTATTTCCATCACCTTGCTAACACTTTATACTCGACTATTTGCTCTATGACGAAGGAGGATTTACTGGTGCTGATCAGTACACCGATTTATATTATTGTTATTGGATTGGAAATGATTTTGAGTGCATCTGAAGGGCGTCGTTTTTACACGCTAAAAGACACGATTACTAATCTTTATTTGATGGTGCTTAATTTGAGCCTGGAGACAGCTACGCGTTTTATCTCTTTTGCCGGCTTATTTTATTTTTTACGCCTGTATCAATTTGAAATTCATCCACGATGGCTTTACTGGATAGTATTGATATTGGGCGTCGATTTTTGTTATTATTGGTTGCACCGCTTGAGCCACGAAGTGCGCTTGTTCTGGGCAGTACACGTCACGCATCATTCGTCGGATCAGTTCAATCTTACCGTGGGTTTTCGTTCGTCCGTGTTTGAATCATTATATCGGTTTAATTTTTACATTCCTTTAGCATTATTAGGATATAATCCTTTTGATATTTACTTTATTCACTCCTTATTACAAATTAGGTTGTGATGTCAAATGTATGAAGGCAGTTCATTGAAATAATGGATAAAAATTTTCAAGAGGAACCATTGGTAAATAAGTTTCTTAGAAAATTTGGTAGTTCTGCGATGAAGCCGAGCAATTTTAGATCGAATAAGGGT